>JACQLK010000033.1 GCA_016204145.1 Candidatus Pacearchaeota archaeon
AAAATATATATTGGAGTATATAGAAGATGGTGAAAAAAAATTCTAAAAACCCCGGAAAAAAAGCGAATAAAAAATTCAATCCTAAAAATATTCCGACATTGCAGTTGAAAAGCGAAAGGGACATTGCGATGGATTTTGCAACGAAAGTTTACGAAAGATTCAACAAAATCGTAAAGTCGATAATTCTTTTCGGTTCGGCGGCGAAAAATACGAATGTTTCCGGAAGCGACATTGACATTGTAATTTTGCTTGATGATGCGTCGATAAGATGGGATCAGGAATTGATTGCGTGGTACCGGGAAGAGCTTGAAAAAATCGTCAAAGCAAATCCTTACAAGAATAATTTGCACATAAACACGGTGAAAATCACGACGTGGTGGGAGGATTTGCTTCGCGGAGATCCGGTTATCATAAACATAATACGCGACGGCGAATCGCTGATTGATTTCGGCGGGTTTTTCGACCCGTTGAAATATCTTCTCGTTACGGGAAAAATAAAAGCGACGCCGGAGGCGATTCACGGCTTGCTTCAAAGAGCGCCAATGCATTTTATGAGAAGCAAGGAAGCAGAATTGGGCGCGATTGAGGGATTATTTTGGGCAATGGTTGATTCGGCGCAAGCGGCTTTGATTTCAGCCGGCATTCAGCCGCCTTCTCCGGAGCACATTCCCGCCGAGTTGAAAGTGACTTTTGTCAACGCCGAAAAATTAAAAATAAAATATGTCGCGTGGTACCGCGATTTATTAATGCTTCACAAAAAAATAGCGCACAAGGAAATCACGGATTTGAAGGGAGTTGAAATCGACGACTGGCAGGCGAGAACAGAGGAATTCATCGGAGAAATGGCTCGTCTTGTGAATGATATTATAAGCGGGAAGTGATTCTTTTTTCTATTACAAGGTCACTTAGATTATGAACCTCTTGCAATCTTCTTATTAACCCTCGGGATTGATTGTATTCAAGAACTGATGCAACCTTTTCGTAAGTTTCTGCACTTAAATAACAATGTCCTCCTTTGTCATCAGTGTGTAACCCCTCTCCGTTTATATAATATACTTGCCCGTCTATAGAAATAGCGTCAGAAGATCCTAGTGATTCAGTCAATGGAGTTACTTTTAACCAAAATTTACCTTCAGGAGTTTCCAATAGGATTCTTTTTTTATCTTCTTCGCTTGCTAATTTTCCGAAAATTCTCATGAGCAAATTGATTTATCCCTACTTTAAAAATCTTTCATTGCATTAATCTTTTTTCAACGAAGCGCCATGACAAAGTCCGGCGCGAAGCAATTTTTATTTCTTGTTTCGCAAAGTTAAATCACACTCCGAAATCTTCTACGACGGATTTCTCCGCTAAAAGAAAAAGGTTAATGTAAAAAATTGCGGACGATTATTAGATTATGACGCGATAGAATTTTGGATTAACCTTAAATTTTTTTCGGGCGGGCGGCGGGGGATTGGCGAGTGTTTGCACGAGTCAGATGTTTGTAATCCAGAGCGAGTACGGGCAAGAGTAGAGCAACTTCGCGAGACAAATTGATTGAATTAAAAGCGAGCATGGTTGCGAGTTGGAGGGAACGCGGAGCCGTCAATAAACGAGCGACAGCAAGGGCAAATTATTTTATAAATTGAGAAAAATATCTTAGATAATTCATAAGAGATATTTAGTTTCAATAAATAGTCCCGTCATTCAATTTTCTTTTAGAGATATAATCTATTGTCGTTTTAATCAAAGATGATGTCCTAAATCCTTCATGTCGGGACCGTCCGCGATGCTCTTTATCCTTTTCTTCATGCTGCCGAAGTATTCTTCATTTGAACGGGTTCTTGCAATTTCCACAAGAGTCCTTAGGTACATATTTCTGAATCCTGTTATAAATTGAGCAACTTCCCCTGCCAAAATTATTTCCTTGTTTGAATAGTGAATTTTTTTTCTGTCAACATCCTTCATTTCTTTTCCTCTTTCCTCTTCATGCGCTTTCTTATTCACTCCGGCAACTTCGTCAAGCTCCTTCAAAGTCATGTCTTTGTATTCTTCCATTTTTACCCTTGCAACATTGTCTTTAATAATCCCGAATTTGTCAAATAAAGACATCAAATCTCCGACCTTCGCCTTTTCATACGCCTCTTGCCAATAACCTGAATATAATTCTGCAGTATTTTTTATTGCGTCGGCATTTGCAAAAGAAGAGTAAACATTCGGCATATTATGGCGAGCTACAAGGCCCATGCCTTCCATCGCCAACTCCAAACCGCTTTTTGCAACATTAATATTATCTCCTTGCATAGCAATATTTGCGGCGTAAGCGAACTGATACATTTCCAACTTTTCCAAAGTTGTTTTAGGCACAACTATGTCTCCCGTATTTTCTTTCAAACCGTCTTTATTGAACAAGTGTTCCAATGCCATACAAACTCAGAACAAAAGATATTTATAAACTTTTCTATGTGTATCTACTTAAAAGAAGTATCAGTTTTTACAATTTCGGAAATGTTTCTAGTCCTGCACGGGAGTTTTGACTTTGCCTGCTCCATGAGTTTTCTCGCTTCCCGAATTATTTTCTCGCTCTGCGCGGCGACGAAGAAAATTTTGCTTCCTTTTTTCAGAATCGCGGCTTTTCCGGACGATTTTCCGAATGACAGCTGCATTCCCGTCGACATTCTATCTGCGCCAGCCCCGGTAAGCATTTTATTTTCCCGTTGAATGTGATGCGGATAAGGAAGAACCCTGAAAAAATACTGTCCCAAATATTTTCCCTCGAGCGGCTTGTTTACAAATTGCCTGTACGCTTCGAGGGCATTGTGCCTTATCTGGCAGTTTTCAACGGAAACCACTGTCAAACGGAACGGCATTTTTCCCGCGTCAAATCCCTGCTGGTTTCCCATAGAAAATTTCACTATTTTCTGCGGAGGAACGACTTTTATAAACGCCTTTTTTTTCTGCTTGCTTATTCTCGTGAAAGCGAGAACCGGCTTCTTTGAATACGCTGACGCTTTTCTGAGGGCCATTTTATTTTATTTCAACTCCCGTCGTTATCGCCTGTCCGGGCAAACCCCTTTCAAAAATCGCGCGAACAAGCCCCTTGCCGCCGTGCGCTCCGGAAATTTTTCCATTGATTATTTTTCCCGCAGGCGATTTCCATTCCACGTTTTTTCCGACGAGCTTTTCCGCATCCGTGCGTTTTGAAACGCCTTCCATTTCTATAAGGAAATGCTTTTCGTGAACCGTGTGCCTTCCTCTCCTAAATTGAATTACTTTGCCTTTCATATTCATTGAGAAGAAAATTAGTTTTTAAAGTTTTATTTTAATCCGAACCAAGTAATATAACTCGCTTTGCCCGCGTATTGATGGCTCAAAACTGATTCTGTCGTGGCGCTCAGCAAGAAAGATTAACTGAACAAATTTACCGCGAGGGGATTCGGATGATACGATAATTTTTAGGAGATATCATTATTTTGTCTGGACGGACGGGAAAAAATTTAAAGAGTTATATTCTGCAATTCAAAGAGAAATCTCAAATTCCCCGAGTTCCTTTCTCAGAATTTCAAATGCTTTCGACGGGATTTCAACGTTCTTTTTTGTTTTCTGCTCTTCCATGACTTTTGAAAGTTCCTCGATGCTTGAATTTTCAATTTTGTTTGTTATTTTCGAAATTGAATTCTCCCGCATCAAAAAGGCGATTCCGTTCGCCGCGATTAATTCCGCAAATTTTTCCTTTTCTCCGTCGCGGTATTTGATTCTCATTTTCGTTTTGTCGAGGGCAATCAAATCCTTTCTCTGCGAGTAATCAATCAGTTCATTTATTAAAAGCGTCGAGCCCTTTCTCGCTTCCTCGATTTTGTGGACGGTTGATTTTCCCTTTTTGAATTCGGTTCTTGCGTGGATTATGTCATTGAGAATTCTCAGCGACTGCTCCTGCACTTTTCCGGTTTTCACAAGATTTTTTTCAAATTCCTGAAGAAGCTTTTCCTGAGATTTTTTTCCGAGAATTATCTCAAGAAGAGAGAAAACATCCTTGTAAATTTGCTCGATTGTTTTTTCCTGCGAATTTTTTTCAATCTGCACCCTTAACTCATTAAGGCGTTTAAGATAATCCTCCGTGTCTTTCAGGAGTTTGTCAATTTCGGTTCCGCTGATTTCTTTTAATTTCTCGTGCTCATAATCCTTGTACAAGGAGACGATTTTTTCAAGAATCAAAATGTATTTTTTCTCTATCATTTTTTCCTTTTCGAGGAAAATTTTTTCCATTTCGGCGACCGTTTGTTTCGGCGTCGGAGGAGGCAATCCGTAAAGCATCAGCAACGCCTGCGACGGAGTTATGACTCCCCAATAAATGTCGTGAATCAAAATGTCAAGCAGCGCGAGCTTTGCTCTTTTGACTGTTTTTTCGCCCATTGACATGAACATATCAATCGCTTCGGGAGAGGGCTTTAATTTTCCCATTTTCAACAGCGCTTTCCACGGCATAAACGTTCCCCGGTCATAAAGCGGAATTCCGTCCCTGATAAAAGTGAAAATAACCGGCTGCGCGTCTTTGACCGATTCCCAAAATTCGGTAAGAAGATAAATTTGCGGAGACAACTTATTTTTAACTCCGGCAATCGCGGACGCTTCTTCAATGTATTGATAAATCATCGCGCGCAAACGCTCTTTCAATTCAACGCGCGGCATTCTTTTCACGTCGGTGTCGTTGATGACTATAAAAACGTCCACGTCCGAGGTCTTTACCGCCTCTCCCCTAACCAAACTTCCCGCAATCACGTAAGAAACAACGTATTTGTCAAATTTGTGCAAAACAAGCGATTTGTGTATTTCCGCAACTCGCAAAGCGCCGAGAAATCCCCTGTCGTGCAAGGGAAAAGATGTCGCAATCGCGCTTATCATTTCAAATTTGCCGTCAAGGCAAATTTCCCAAACATCGACGGGCGTCTTGACATGAACCCAAACGTTTTGTTTTGCCTTTTCAACTTCATCAACTATTTCTTTTTTTATTTTCGCAATGTCTTTGAATTTTTCCTCCGGAACCACGATAAAAAGATGAATTTTCTTGGCGAGTTTTTCAAACTGCTCTTTCGGAACGTTTTCGCCGATTTCCTCCTCGATAAAATCCTTTAACGATTGCGGCGGAAGAATTCCTATCGCCTGAATGAACGGAAATTTTTTCACGACCGTCCCCTTTATTTTTTCCAGCTCTTTCTTTGTCTTTTCCATTTCCTTTTGCACGACCGTCTCTTGAACGGGGATTTTCTTGTCGGAATATTTGTTCTCAAGATTCATCTCTGGAATTTCAGAATTGTTTTGTTTGCGCGGTTCCATATTTTAAAAATGAATTTTTTGCTTATAAAGGTTTTTAATTTGTTTAATTGCCGTCAAGATTGACAAAAGGGGTAAAGTTTATGACTGAGAAGAGTTCTCGCTATTATAATAACAGAAACATTTTTAACAATTCCATTTTTGTTATTTTCAAGGTCCTATAGTCTATCGGTAGAACACCTCGTTTACAAGCATAACCGAAACAGCCCAGCATTAAAGCTGACACGAATGCGGCATGCTAAAAGCCGAGGAAGGGGAGGTTCAACTCCTCCTAGGACCATGGGTTTCTTTTTAGAAAAAAGAAACTACAATGGTAGAAAAACTGTATAGAATTTTTATTTTTCATCACAATAATTTTTAAAAACCACAAATTAAAGATATTAAATGGCAATATCAAACGGCACGCATATTCCCGAAGAAAACAAACTAAGAATCTTGCTGGAAAGAATCGCCGCGGATTTGAGTTCCAAGTACGGTGAAAATTTTCAGGTGAGAACAAGTTCTTTTGACAAACAGGGATTGCCGAAAGGGTTTGAAGAAATGAATTACATAGCAAGGAAAAACGAATCAGGAGAAGAGGAAATTGTTTTAGGAATTGACGAAAGGAAGATAGACGGTCTTGACGGAAAATACATAAGGGCTTATTTTTCACATGTGGATGTTCAGCAATCCGCAAGGAAACATCTTGAAGGATACATAAAAAAAGAAGAGATATCCAATGTTATTTACGAGAAATTTACAAACAGCAAATTTTAAAACACGGTTTCTTTATGAAATTATGGAAAAAAGAGGCAAAAGGAAAATCATCCTTTATTCCGCGACATGGTGCCCTCATTGCAAAAGAGCAAAGGATTTTTTCAAAAAACACAAAATAAATTTCACAAACAAGGACGTTGAAGACAAGAAAAACGCGGAGGAAATGGTCAGGAAATCAAAGCAAACGGGAATCCCGGTGCTTGAAATATCAGGAAAAATAACCGTCGGCTTTGACGAGAACGAAGTGAGAAAGGAGTGCGGAGTTTGATTATTTATTTTCAGATAGTTTATTAAATCTATTTCTGCGCACGCGAATATGGGATTAACAGAATTAACAGAAAATGATGAAGGATTCTTTTTGAATGGATGTGCTCGTGGTTGGATATACAAAGGAAATTCAAGAGATTTAGTGTTACAAGAACCAATCTGGGGAGCTTTTGACGGCTTTGCAATGAGAAGATTTTATTTGGAAGAGAATGAACCGATATTATATGCAGAATATAAAAATTCTGTAACCGGGAAGTTGATGAGAATTGGACTTGGCGAAGTTAAAGATAAAGATATCGCGGAAACTTGGATTGCGCGAGTGAATAAATTATATGAAGAGCAAAGGAATAGCTAAGGAGTAGAGGACAAATTAGTTTCTTAATTCTAGATAAAGCTAAATTTATATAACCTTCTTGTTTTTATCAGTTATGTCAAAGCAAAATTACGACTTCATAATCGTTGGAGGCGGCGGAACAGGGCTGGCCGCGGCAATGTATTCCGCGCGGCTTGGAATGAAAACTCTTCTTTTAGGAGCGACGCACGGAACCGAGCTTCCAATCGGCGGAGTGATAACGACGACAAACGTCGTTGAAAATTATCCGGGATTTGTGAAATTGAGCGGGTTTGAAATCGCCAAGAAACTTGAAGAGCATGCAAGAAGTTATGATTTAGTTGAAATAAAAAACGAAAAGGCGATTTCTGTGAAGAAAATAAAGAAAACGTTTTCAGTAAAAACAAACAAAAGCGAATATGAGGGAAAAACAATTCTATTTGCAACTGGAACAAAATGGAAAAAACTTCCCCAAAGCGTCAAGGGAAATTTGGAATTTGAAAACAAGGGCGTGAGCTATTGCGCGCTTTGCGACGGACCGCTTTTCAAAAACAAAATTGTCGCCGTTGTCGGCGGCTCGGATTCCGCAGCAAAAGACGCACTGCTTCTTTCAGAACACGCGAAAAAGGTTTACATGATTTACCGCGGAAAAGAAATTCATCCGGAGCCGATAAATTTTGAAAGAATAAAAGGAAACAAAAAAATAGAAATCATAAACGAGACAAACATAACGGAAATCGGAGGAGAAAATCTTGTGAGAAAAATAATTCTTGACAATTCTTACAAAGGAAAAAAAGAATTGGATGTTGACGGCGTCTTTGTTGCAATCGGGCATGTCGCGCTTTCGGAGTTGGCAAAAGAACTCGGAGTAAAAACCGACGAGAAAGGAGAGATAATAATAAACCACATGACTTCAGAAACAAACGTTCCCGGCGTTTTTGCGGCGGGCGATGTTACAAACAAGCCGTTCAAGCAATTAATCACGGGAGTCGCCGACGGATGCACCGCGGCTTATTCCGCGTACGAACATATCGGGAAAAATGTTTCCTGATTTCTGATTTCGCAAGGTTTATAAATAACGCAAAAGAAGGATTTTTATGGCAAAAGGAATGGAATACAAATACCCCGAGGAAATGCAAGCAGAACTTGTGGTAGATATTGTAATTTCATTGGATAGAATCCTAAATGAAAAGGGAATAAGCAGAAGCGAATTTGCAAAAAAGATTGGACGTTCTGAAAGTTATGTTACGAGATTAATGCGGGGGAACCCGAACATTACAGTCAGAGAAATAGCAAACATTGCATGCGCTTTGGAAAGGGAGGCTACAAACACCTCCCAAGAAGAAATTCATAATCCAATGAAAGCGTATGTGAACACCTCAGTGAATATGGCAATAACAATAAGTGACACTCTGAAAAATAGAGGCATTACTGAAACGGAATTTGCGGAAAAAATCGGGCATTCCAAGTCCTATGCGATAAGATTGTTAAGGGGAGAATCAAATTTTAACATGGCAACTCTTGCAAACATCGCATATGCTTTGGACATGTATCCTACAGTGAATCTTTCTCGTGATAAAACACCTGAAGGAAAATTGGTTTCTCTGTCAGAAAGCGCATCCAGATACTCGTAATAAAATTAATTTTCTCCAAATTTATTTTTATAGAATAAAATTAAGACAACACAAATTTTATAAAATGAACAATTAAATATTTCCATGGAAAATTACATCAACGGAAGAGTTGTCAGTCAAGAGGTTTATGACTACAAACATGGAAAAGTGCGCGCCGTCGCAAGGACAAGAGAAGGGGGGAACAAGTTAACTCTTTTAGTTCTTGGAATGCTGGACAAAGACGCGAGAGTTCCAAGCGGGGAATGGGCGGAGTTGTCAAGAAGCATAAGAAGACAAATGTTGTATAGAAGCATGAATGTAAAAGAGTCCAAAAGAGTAAGGGAAATATTCCGAATTCTCCTTGAAGAAGACATTTATTTCATAAACGACGAAACCGACGCGGGAAGAGTGCCGGGAAATCCAGGGGTTTATGCTCATGGCTAAATTAATTTACAACAAAACAAAACAGGGAAAGGAAATTCCAAGCGGCGAGAAAATAAAAAATGCCGCCGAGGAGATGGGAGTTTTGTTCGGCTGCGAGGACGGAATCTGCGGAACGTGCATGATTGACATTGTTTCCGGCGAGGGAAATCTTTCCGAACTTACGCAGCCGGAAAAGGACTTGGAACGAGACAAGAAACACCGGCTCGCGTGCCAGTGCAAAATAAAAAAAGGCGACGTTGTTATTGATTTCTGAATGGGAAAAAATTATCAAAACATAAATCTGTTTGCGCATCCCATAAATTTTGTTTATGAAAATGGAAGAATGGAAACAAAATTTCTTGATGACATAACTTGCGAAGGCAGGATAAAATACAGAATCACGAGAATAAGAGCAAAAGAAATCCCGAGGGGAATTCAAAAATCTAGGACGCTTGAAGGTTTTATGAAAGCGGTTTCCAGCGTCAGGACTGAAAATCCGGAAAAGATAAGAATAAGCGTTTACGAGTAAAAAAGAGAATTAAACTTTATAACTTGCATAAATAACTATATCGCCATAATCTTCAAAATTATTTTTTGTTCTTAGTATAGTTCTGAACTAACCCTTCCAAAGCCATTAAAAGGTCAAATCTCTGTTTAGAACTTCCTTCGGAATAAAATCCCCTTATTTGAGTTATCATATCTCTATACGATTCATCAAGTTTTTGTGTTAAAATTCCTTCCTTCTTGATTCCTTTCAGCGGATCTTCTGTGCCGACTAACAAAAAATTTAAGGAAGGATCATTTAAGAAATAATAAAGATTTCTTGCAGCAGGATATTTAACTCTTCCAATGCTGCCTGCTTCCAATAATCTAAATAAACTATCGCTAACACCCATTTCTTTTGCGAGAGGCGCTGTCTTTAATCCCTTATTCTTTCTGACTTTTTGAATCTTTCTCGCTTCTTCATAAGATAAACTTATAGTTTCTATTTTTGCCATATTCTCTTTTGAAAAGAATGCTTTATAAAATTTCCTGTTGTTATTACTTTAAAGTTATTAATCCAGAAAAGTTTATTTTAAACAGCAATATTTTTAAATTATGTTTCTGAGGTAGATTGATGAGCGAATATTATGTGGACGTAATGGATGTCATGACTGGCGAGAAATATCCTTCTCCAATTCACGGGTTGCCGTTTGACGGACCTTACGCGGTTAGCGTTATGATTCCCGGAGAGCGTGTCCCAAGAACAATCTCCGTGAAAAATGCCGCGGAACTTGAAGAGTTGGCTCGCAAAGCCGGATTTGGAAATAAAATAACAGTCAATACGGAAAAATGATAAGAATCAACGAGGAAGTTCCGGATTTTTCCGCGAAGGCGTTTCACGAGAACAGGATAAAAGAGATAAAGCTTTCCAATTATAGGGGAAAATGGGTTGTCGTGTTTTTCTATCCTGCGGATTTCACATTCGTTTGTCCGACGGAATTGGAGGAATTGGCGGGAAAATACGAAGAACTGAAAAGAATGAATGTTGAAGTCCTCAGCGTAAGCACAGACACGGAATTTGTCCACAAGGCGTGGCATGACAATTCTCCAGCTATAAAAAAAGTCAACTATCCGATGCTCGCGGATCCGACGGGAAAAATTTGCAAACTTTTCGGAACTTACATAAAAGAAGAGGGCTTGAGTTTAAGGGGAACTTTCATAATCGACCCCGACAGGAAGTTAAAGGCGTTTGAAATTCACGACAATTCAATAGGCAGAAGCGCCGACGAGCTGATAAGAAAAATACAGGCGGCACAATTCGTAAGAGAGCACGGAGGAGAGGTTTGCCCTGCAGGATGGAGGCCGGGAAGCAAAACGCTAAAGCCGGGTTTGGAACTTGTGGGGAAGATATAATTTTTAATCAAGGAATGAATCTAAATCCCGATTCCGAATAAAACGCATATGAAAGAGGATTGCCATTTTCCTGAATAATCAAACTTTCTTCCGGAGTATTTCTTGTTCCTCTATATTGCGTCAAGAAAATTGCCTCCGTCGGTTCATTTCTTGCCGATTCACCGCGAGCCACATTTAGCAATCCAATCCTCTCAGGAGTATATCCCCTTCTGCTTGCAAAAACCAATGCAGAATTCAACGAATCAAATATTTTTGATGCTTTTCCCAAGGAAACTTCCAATATTCTTCCGCGATAATTGTCTTGATTAAATCTCTGCGCCGAGTCCAATGCCATAAAAATATTCACTTAGCGACATTTAAATAAATTCTCGTTTTTTATAATATAAATCAAAACTCTTTTATACCTATTTTTAGATAAAAATTCATGGAACTTGATTCAAATGTTGATTCGGACCTTATGGCTTTTCACATCGGGAGAGGCATAATGAGCATTCCCTATATCATCGCAAGGAGTATTGGAGAGGCACGCAGACACTACAGGGATATAAGGCATGATAGAGTTATGGTATTTAACGAAGATAATTTAAAAGAAAATAATTATTCAGGGGAAGATGACGCTTAATTTTGAACTCCCGAAACTTGTTAGAGAACTGAAAAAGCGAAAGCCCAAGAAAGTTTTGGTGCAACTTCCCGAAGGAATAAAACAAAATGCGGCGGAAATTTCCGGGGCGATTGAGAAACTTGGAATAAAAGTCATTTTCTCCGGAGAAACCGCGTGGGGAGGATGCGCTTTGGCACTGCAGGAGGCGGAAGCATTGAAAGTCGATTTGATTGTTCATTTCGGGCACGCGGAATTCATAAAAACAAAATTTCCGGTTCTGTACATTGAAGTAAGAGACGAATTGGATTTGAAGCCGATTCTTGAAAAGTCGCTGAAGAAAATTGAAAAATTCAAAACGCTCGGGCTTTCGTATTCCATTCAGCACAGGCATGATGTTGAAATGATAAAGGAATTTTATGAGAAGCGCGGAAAGAAAATAATTCTTTCAAAGAAAATTGGGTTCGCCGCTTACGAAGGGCATGTTATTGGATGCGAATACCGAGGATTGAAGGCGATTGAAAAAGATGTTGACGCTTTTCTCATAATAGGAAATCAGTTTCATTCAATGGGCGCGGCGCTTGCTGTTGAAAAACCGGTTGTTCTAGTCGACGTTTATAACGACGACGTGAAAAGCATGGATGGGTTGAGGGAAAAGATTTTGAAACAGCGCGCGATTTCAATTCAGAAATTAAAAGACGCGAAAGATGTCGGAATAATCATTGAGATAAAGCCCGGACAGAAATTCGGAGAGCCAAAATATCTTGTTGAAAAGCTGAAAGAGAAGGGAAAAAATGCGATTGTGATAACGATGAACGAATTGACTCCGGAAAAAATAATGAATTTTTATCACATTGACGCGTTCATTGAACTCGCGTGCCCCCGCGTTGCAGTAGACGATTTTGCAAAATATTCAAAGCCCATTTTGACGTTCAAGGAGGCGCTTGTTGCGCTTGGAATAAAATCGTGGGAAGAATTTTTGGAGAAGGGAATTGTTTGAGTTAACTTGCTCGCTATCGCTCGTTTATTTGTCGCTTCAAAATCGGCTCCGCAAGATTTTTCCGATGATATAAAAAATGATTAATGGAGAAAAACTTGGCGATGTTTAATCATCGTAAAACTCAACGGCGGTTTTCACATTAACCTTCGCTTCTTAGGGTAGGGTGGGCGGGGATAATTAATTTGAAAAATTTTTAATGACGGTAGGCGGATTAACATTAAATTTTTATTTCCCGACCATCGCGACCAAAACGGAAATATCCGTGTCCAATATTTTAAAGTTTCCGTGAATGTGATTTAATATTTTATTCACCTCTATTTGCTCCTCAACCCAAAATACGACGTTGATGTTCCATTCGTTGTCGCACTCCCAGACGTTGCTTGTTTGCGGAAGCCCGAGCAAATGTTTTGCCAGTTTCTCTGTTTCTTTTTTTCCCTTGACTATGAAAGAAACGCCGACGACTTCCTTTCCGCAAAACCACGGATTTGCAAAAGCGCTAAATCCGAGAATCGTTTTATTCTTTTCAAGTTTTTCAAGATGCTTTTTAATAGTTTGCGGAGCAAGTTTTGTTTTCTCGGAAATTTCCGCAAAATTTGAAGAGGGATTATCGCCAAGATAGTTAATTATTTTTTTGTCTATATCGTCGGTTTCCGCTTTTACTCTTACGAATTCAACAATTTTGTCTTTTATTTCCTTGAACAAATGCGGCGGATGAAACCAGTTGTCCCTTATTTTTAACAGCCGGAATTTTTTAATCTCTGTTATTTCTTCTATCTTGTCTATAATTTCCTCCGGCTCGTCGGTATTAACCGCGAGTGTTAAATTGTAAATTCCGTTATACCACAAAATTCCCGCGATTTCTTTTATTTTTAGAAGCTCTTCGTTTATCTTCTCGGTTGTCATTCCGAGCTGCGTTGAAATTTCAAGTATGTACAAATTTTCGCCAAGAGGATTCACGCTCGTATACAAAATAGGGTCCAATAAAATCCCGCGTTTTTTAAGCGAGTCGGTTTTTTGAACAATCGCGGATTTTGAAACCCCGACTTTTTTTGCGAGCTGCGTCACGGGCATTCTGCTATCCTGAATCATAAGCTGAATGAGCTTTTTGTCTTTAACGGAAAGCTTTGCCAAATTTTTCTTCGCGACGGTTTCTTTTATTGAAAATCTCATTTTATATTCTCATCAGGTTTTTCCAAAGAAAAAATCATTTTTTTATATTTTTCAAATGTTGCCGGATCAATAATCCCGAAAACTCCCTGCAAATCATCTTTGAATTGTTTTGAGCTTATTTTTTTCTTTACAATTTTTAATCTATCGGCAAAATCAACCCTTCCGCTTATTTGATTTTGCATCCATTTTTTATCTCTTATAAATCCTATAAGAAGGAAAATATCCCTTATATCTGTTGGTCTGCAACTGATCATTTTCATTACAAACAAAGCATCGGGGTTAATAATTCTAAGTTTAAGATTTTCCGAAATTGTTTTGCCTTTAAGATTTCTTAACTTTGAATTTTCAAATATCCATTTTGCAGAAAAACCCGCATTTGTTCCCCTATCCACAACATTTCCCACCATGATATCCATACTTACCTTAAAAATTCCGGATATTCGCTTTTCATACCTTATGAATTTTCCGCCATAAGGAATTTCAAAATTTCTTTTAATCTTTATATAACCTAATTTTAACAATTCAATTTCTATTTTTTCAACCTCTTTATTGTCTTTCACAACCATATCGCAATCAACGGAAAATCTTGGCAGAGCATAAGCGTTTACGGCATAACCTCCGATAACAACAAAATTATTTTTCTTTAATAATTTCAAGGTCTCAAATATTTCCTTTTCTCTAAGATGCAATTGTTCCATATTTCTCCTTTATGTAATTTAACGGATATGCATAAAAATCATTTCCTTCCGCAATTTTACGCGTTTCTTTCAAAGTTTCAATCATAAACCCGTCTTTTTCAGCGCCCTTAATCCCGGTTACAGGAATTAAAACAACAAATTCTCCGATAGTGGATCCTTTGTTCACATAAACAGGAACCCTATATTTGCCGAAAAAGGCCTTCCAATAATTAATGTCTTTTTTCAACACTTTAATATAATAGGGGGATTTCTCCTTTCCTCTTTGAACATAAGAGTAATCTGACCATATTTCAACGGCGGACAATCCCGTAAAGGCATACGATTTTTTTGATTCCTTAATTATTTCCGGAATCTTGAATTCCAACAAACCCCTTAATATCTTCTCGGGATTTACGCATTTGTAAGTTTTCTCGGAATTTTTTTTTATCCAGCCGTTTTTCAACAATAACGCAAATATTTTCTTTTTCATGCTTTGCCCGACTATCCAGTCCAATTCCGACTGGGAAAATTCCTCTTTCAAGCCGTGCCTTGAAAAAAACAAAGCATAAGCTCTTAATCCATAGTAAGGTATTTCGTTATACATAGTTACCCTATAGGTAACTCTATATTTAAATCTTTCGGCGACCATCATTAGTATTATTGAAAATCTCATTATCTTAACTTAATAGATAATTAGTATATAAATATTACGTTTTGTTAAGTAAATTTGAAGGAAGTGTTAAATATGATAAATATGGTACTATTGGTAAGTAAATAAAAAATGCAATAAGAAAATGAAAAACAACAGAGAAGAAATGCCTTATACAAGAATGTTTGAAAGAATAAGAAAAACAGGATTAGTTTTAACCGCATTAGGTGTGGCAGGAGCAATATATGGTGAAACAATGGTCTCAAAGATAAATGAACAATATCCTACTCTTGAAAGATATGACGAAATTTTAGATCAAACAGGAGAAGTTAATAGAAGCTTGCGCGATTATAATGTAAATGATTTTGCTTCTCCTGGCGGAAAATCTGCCTTAGAAGAGAAAATTAAACAAATAAGTGTTTTGAATGAAAAGAGAGAAAGAATAAAACAACTCCCTGATTTTCAAGAACAACTTAACAAGAGAGGCGGTTATACTTTATTGACAATGTGCAGTGCGTTTCTTGGAGTTTTTGGAATTATGGGAATTTTGAAGAGTTATGATCTTCTTGGAGGATCTAGTGGTATAGCATTTGTAGATTATCTCAATGACAGAGCATATGAAAAATATTTGGAAGAGAAGAAAGGGAGAAAAAAATGAAACAAGAAACTGAAGAACAAAGAATAGAAGGTATAGAAATACTTGAAAGACATAGAGATTCTCCTCTTGTTCAGATGGTTGTTAAAGGAGAAACTCAATTTCAGAGAGAAATTATAGATTTTTATGGAATTGATCCAAAAAGAGGAGGTCATCTCGTAGCGATGACAATGAGTATGGGTCCCATTATAAGTACATATTCTGTTAAAAATTATGAAGATAAAAAAGAAAAACAACATCCAAAAGAATTAATTGATACTCTTGACGAATTTGATCCAAGGCATCTTAATACAAATTTATTGGCTTATGAAGATGTCAGGAATTCTTATGCGGGATTGAATCGCGAAGCAGGACCTCCTGACACATGGGCGTTTGGTTGCGGCATTATTGGGGCAGGAGGAGGAGCTGGAATAGGATATTTTCTAAATGTGCTTGAAATTAATCCTTTGAAAACTCCGGTAGAAGCATTAATTGGTATGGGAAGTGGAGTTGTAGCAGGAATATACCTATATCGAAAAGATGCGAAAAACAAAGAAAAATTAAGGAAATCCAAAGTTGAATCAAGAAAAGAATTTGAAGAACTATTTGATCGTTCTGTTACTGCGGACGAAGCTGCAAAAGCTTATAGAAATTTTCTTTTGACAAAGAGTTTAAATGACGTCGGGAGGAAATAAAATGAAAAACGAAAGATATATCGGTAAAGCGGAAGGAATGATGTACGGGCGCGGAAAAATGAAAAACGAAGTAGAACAATTTTATGAATTTAGGGAAAACTTTCCAATATTTGCTATGATTCTTTTTGCTGCGGGCACCATGGTTTACGTTATGCTTGACGGGGATAGGATATGTTCAACAAGGGAAAAAAAACCTGCTGAAAGACCAAGAATTGAGTATAAAGATGTTAATCTTGATGGCAGAGAAGATATGATTATATATTCCGGCGGAAGAAAACAGATTTTTCTGCGGAGACCAAATGGAGAATACATTCCTGGAAATTTAGAAAAATCCGTTCAGGAATTAAATGACGTCGGAAGAAAATAAAATGTTTTTTCCATTAGACCAGAAACAGTTGAAATAGTAAACTCTCTTGCTTCTTCCATTCTTGATTACAATAATTCCAATGCTGCAGGATATTTTTCCTTAGGTCTTGGGGCTGCAAGGGGTTTGTATGCGTATATGATGATTCGTAAATCATTTTCCTAAGAGAAAAATAAAACACCCTAATTCCTTCCCTTCCAAAATAGAAAACATTATAAATTCCTAGAGTTTATATAAATCATGGAAGAACAGAAAATAACCATCCCTGTAAAAGAATATATGGAATTAAAACGATACAAAGAAGTTGACGAGGAATTGCTTACAGACATAGCTGCGGGCATAAAAGACATTTTAAATGGAAATGTGGAAGAAGTTTAAATTCTTCTTAATATGTTTTCCAACTCATTTCTGTAAACATCAAGATTTGCCTTGATTAAATCTATTTCGTGTTGCTGGGCTTTTTTATCTGTAATTGTTATCAGAAAAACGGACTTGTGCTCTTCATAAACCAAAAACAAAAGCCGCTTCCCGTTAAATTTCTTTTCTCTGAAGAATTTGTATCCCAACGGCTTTCCCGAAAAGGGCTGCTCTTTCAATGCCTGTTCAAATTTCATAACCCTTTTTTGCTCAAAACTATTTAATTTATCCAATTTGGACTTATAGTGATTAGAACGAAATACCCTAAAGACATCCATAATAAATTTGGTGAATAATTATTTTTATACTTTCTGATTCAGGCATTAAAAATAAAACCAATAAAACACCTTAAAAACTTCCTCTCCTTTCCTCTTTCATGTCTCCCAGAATAAAATCCCTCTTGGAAATCCTCGCGATTGTCGCGCTTTTCGCGCTATCGTCGTATCTCGTCAGGCAAAACATTGACTTCCTGAAAAGCATCATCGGGAATGATTTTGGAATTTTGTTTTACATTTTAATCGCGATATTTGCGGTTGTCGTCGCGCCGGTGAGCATGATGCCTCTTATCCCCCTTGCCTCCGGAGTTTTCGGAGGGTTTTACGCAGCGATTTTCAATATCATCGGTTGGACGCTCGGAAGTTTCATTGTTTTTTTCATTTCAAGAAAATACGGAGTTCCGCTGATAAAAAAATTCGTTTCGCTGGAAAAAATGGAAAAATTTGAAAACAAAATCCCAAAGGAAAATTTGTTTCTTGATTTGATTTTGCTTAGAATGATAATCCCTGTTGATGTTTTGAGCTACGGAATAAGTTTGTTCACGAAGATTGATTTCAGGACATTTGCATTGACAACTTTCATCGGAATAATTCCGTTTGCTTTCGTCTTCTCGTATCTCGGAACAATTCCGCTTAAATATCAGATAATTGGGATACTAATAGCAATATTTATAATAGGGGCTATTTCAGAATTTCATAAAAAATTAAAATGAAAAACAAATTTCAGCATAAAAAGAGGAACTTTTCATAATGAAAAACAAATATCTTTCAAACATTGCAAGGGCAGCTTTCATAGGCGCCCCTCTCGCCTTGGGATTGGTATTTTTTCCGGCGAGAAATGCGGCAATGCAAAATCAATACGATTCAAAATCCGTTATGGAGCAGATGATTGAAAGACATTTCAATCCAAAGCCGGGAAATTTATGGGAAGATGTTCTGGAAAAAAAAGAGGCGCCGAAGAAACAGAGGGAAATGCTGAAAATTGCGCATTCAAAAAATAGACATTCTCCGAATCACGTCCTAAGATATTTCAATAAAAATCTCGGATTGAGATACGGATACGGCCTAAGCCGAAGGGATATGGCGCAAAATTACGAGATAATAAGGGAATTGCGCGATGAAGAGTTTGCGTTTCTCGTCGGAAGAATCGGCTTTGACAATGTAAGGAAACTGGTAATGAAAAAAGAGGAATGCGGAAAATATCCTTTGGGAGACGAACGGGCTGAAAAACTTAGGGGGCTTGTCGGGATAATAAATGATTCCGCGAGGGGAAGAAAAGTGAACGCAATGCAACTCCTTGAGCATGTGAGCGTGGAAAGCGGCGGGGAAAATTTTCTAAACTGCGAGGGCGGCGGCGGAGTGTTTCATCTTCTTTACAATTATAACCGGGACATAAATCCGCTCAATGCAAATAAAAATATAGCAAGGGGCATTGAGATGATAGAATATTTGACGAATCAATTCGGCAATCCTCAAACCGCCGCGGTCGCGTTCAACACGAGCAACGGAAAATTGATCAGAGCGAAAAAGGACTTTGAGAGATACATGAAAAGAACTCCGAATCATTTGGAATTGATGGCTTGCCTAAAAAGAACCGATTCAAAAGCACATAAAAAAGCGGAAAGATACGAAGCCCTTCTCAGGGGGCACGGGAAATTCCTTGGAAAATATTTTTCATACGACAAAGAAAAAAACAGGATAATGATAATACCGCAGATAAAATATTTTGTAAAAATTTGATTTATTCTTAAGCATATAAATTCTTAAAAACCGTTTTAACGGGATAAAAAGATGAAAAAACTTGAGAATATTGTTCCAAAAATAATTTTAGGGTTGTACCTATTGAGCTCGGCTTATCTTACTGAAAGTTGCATTGCGGCTCCGGCAGTTGTCCAATTCAGTTCGGCGATTGCAACGGCTTGCGCGGTCAAATACGGCGGCGGAAACAGAGATTTTGAGCAGTGCCTTTTAAGAAACAATCATCCTGCTTATGGAAAATAATATTAAGATATAGGAAAATTCGTGAAATTATTGGATTTATCAGAGGGAAAACTAAATCGTGCTAACCATTTGCGGACTTGGAAGTCCTGATTTATTTTCCTGCACAATTATCGGGTTCTTCTCAAAAATCTTGTTCCTTACCTTTAACTGATAATCCAACCTGAGTTCAATAATTCCCTTGTCTATTCTTGCCTTAAATTGCCATCTTGGGATTTCTCTCAAATTTACCTTGGACATTCTTAAAAACTTGGAGGCCTCAAATAGCTGTATGCCTACGATAAATTTTTCTTCATCAACATCAATCACCATATTTTGAAACTCAATTGAAAAATCATACTCCCTGTTTTTAACCTTGAAGAAGATAATGTCATTTATGAAATCATAGTTCATTTCTCCTTCCGCCTCCAAATGCCTCGGTTTCATATCTTTGGTATTTGCCATTCTTCTATAAAATAAAATGTAACTATTTTAACCTTCCTATCTCCAATGCCCACTATTAGTTTAAGATTCTTATTTTGGTGTTTGTAAAATACGGCATAATTTTTATTGTACTGAAAACCAACCAAAAACGGTTTCTCTTGCGTTAAAATCTTTTTCAATTCATCGCAAGTATATATTTTTCTCTGCTTCTCGCTTAGTCTAAAGAAAGTATGCGAGGTGCATTCAATCTGCTCTTCTTTGTATTCTTTGATAAACTTAATGAATTCTTCAATTTCAACTCTCTTTTCAATTTTAGTTTCCTCAAACATTTCAGTCCTAAGAACAAAGCATATAAAAAACTACTTTTTTTCGCGCGCGACGCGTACCCCGAGCGCAAGAATCGCAATCGACGGATACCTGTAGCAACCCAGGTAGGCCCTGCCGGAACCCGCATAGAATCCAGCGACAGAATTGTTATCTCTGTTAGGACAAAAATAATATAAATCCCCACTTGTAACATTGGGAGAAGGAAGTCCGTGTTTGTTTGCATTATTCAGCCAATCGTCAAAATTGATTCCGGGTTTTCTGTCTTTATCCAGCCAATCTTCCAGCGGTTCGGAATATTGCGGCGCAATGTCTCCCGCAGAACTCAATCTGTGTCCGTAATTAATTATTAAATCTTCTTTGCCGATAAATTTTTTCTTAGTTATTTTGAAATCGGCATCAAGCCATTCCGCTCTGTAAGGATTTCTTACGGCAATGATGTCCTTAAGAATTTCCAAAGCAGATTTATCCCCTATTCTTTTTCCCTTCCCGTCATAAACGCTTCCGGATTTGAGCAATTTCAGGAAATCTACGAATTGCCTGATGGTAAGCATATGATTTCCATCTGCCGCCAAAGCTATGTGAGTGTTCGGCCAATTCTTTCCTTGATGTTTTCTTTCAATTGAAACAAGAGTATCATTATAGCTGTAATTCCCGTGGCTGTTTCCCGGCAAAATAATATATTTTTCCGGATTTGAAATTTCTGACGAAGGAGTCGGACTAAAATCTTTAACGGGATTTGGCGATGCTTGGGAAGGACTGTTCATATTTCCCAATGCAATTTCCAACGCTCCGTCAATCGGCTTTCCCATGAACCTATCAAGATTTTTTATTGCCATCTTTTACATACCTCCTATACGATTGTTTTGTGACATCAACCATTAGTCGTGAAAGTTCTTCTCCGGAGTTTACATAAAATACTGGAACGCCCCACGCTTCCAGTTCGTTTGTAAAATCTGTTCTGTCTCCTATTTGTATGTGCGCATAAGAGCTGTTCTCCAAAGATTTTTTGAAAGCTGTTTTTTCGCTGTTCCAATTTTCAATTCCTCCGTCGGAAATGGACAAGACAAAACTTTCCCTTCCCTGTAAGGCGTTTGTTAAAGACGAAGCATCAAGCCGCGTGTTTCCCCAATCGGGAGACAATGCATGTTTTCTTACTTCCGCAAGTCCCCTGAAATCCGATTCCTTGTATCTTGTTGCAGAAGAAAACAGGGAAACTCCATGCTGAATATATTGCGCTATTTCCTGATTTTGCAAAAATTGTTCTATTCCGTAAAGTCCCAATAGAGCATAGTGATATTTGCTGTTTTCTCCCCATGGGATAAAATTAGTTCTTCCAACATTGTTGGAGAGGTCAGGTGCCTGCCTCATGCTCCCCGAATTATCAAGCATTACAAGTTTAAAATCCGGAAAGCTTTTTCTTTGGGATTTCATGTTTGCAGTCACAGTCAAAGGATGACGCTGAACTCCGAAAGTTATTTCGCCATCGTCCAAATATATTTTTGAAAGTTTTGCTCTTGCAATGTCATCTCTATCCTCGTCAAATGGCTTGAAATTCAACGGGGCAATTGTCAAGCTTTGCTTTTTTGTTTTGGATTCAACAGCGACGGGAATTGACCTTGCCAATCTTTGATAAAGTGCGTCAAGCTGTTCATGACTTGTAAAGTGCGGAGAATGCTCGTCCCCCGATGCATATCTCCCGTATGCAACTTCTTCCGCTCCCTCTCTTGTTCCAATCTTTTGCTCTATTCCGTTTCCGGCAGGATGTTTTTGCTCGTTTCCCTGATTTTGACCTCCGTTTCCCTGCTCCCCGCTAAAAGCGGAAGGTCTTTCATTTTGATTATTTTCAAGAAGAGGAGCAACCGCTTTTGCAAATTCATGAGCCATATTGGGCCATGCCGATTTATCAAACAAGGGGGAAGTCGGAGATATCGCTTCCTGCAAACTTAAATTCCTTACAACTTGCTTGACTGATTTGTCAACTTTGGAGTCGTTTGAATAATGCCTTTTTAGAAGAGCTTTGTCTGTTTTATCACCGAACAAGTGCATATTTAATTTTACAAACGCCTCATAAAATGGAGTGAATGTTTTCCGGCCTTTTTCTCTGCAAAGAATTCCTTCATTGTCCCAAAATAAAACCTGCCCTGAAAATGAGCCGTCAAATTCCTTGCATCTCGGATTAATAATTAAGTCCTCAAATGCGTTGGCGACATAGCCGGCTAACGATTTTTTGTCGTCGGGCAATCCACTTTCAATGCCTTCCAAAATCAAATCGTGATAATGCAAATCGTAAGGGCACCCCATTCCCGAGCCGGATGGCAATTCCCAGTGAGCGATTTCGTGTTTAAGCGCATCTGTCAAAAGGGTTTCCAATCCGTCGGAAATTTTCTTGGCTCTTGCATATGCCTTCTGCCTTTTGTCTGAAACAGGATTGTATCCTTTCCTTAAAATCATCTCAACGTTCCAGCCACGGGGGGAAATACGCGCGGAAAAAGGATTTTCTGTTTCATCATATTCATTGATTTCAATTGTTCCTCCGACTAATCCCAATCTGTTCTTTGTTTCATACAATTTTTGTTTAAGCGTTTGCATGTTCATTTTAAAATGCTCCTAAATTTTTTGCGCGCGTACCCCGAGCGCCCGACCCGCACCCGACGGATTCCAGTTGCAACCCAGGCCCGCCCAGCCGGAACCCGCAACGAACCCAGCGACAAATTCTCTATCTTTATCTGGCTTGGAATTAACTCTGTAAAGATAAGGTCTTCTTCCGGTTAGCCATTTGTAAACAGAATTAATTTCATTTTTATCGTCTGTTCCCAATAAAGCTTTATACGGTTCCATGTTTGTTGCATCTTCAACATATTCGTCTGGACCGACAAATTCTGCATCAACAACTGAACAATTCTGCATTCCGTGATTATGGATAACTTTATCCTTTCCTGTTTTGGAATATTTTATTCTTGTAAGGGTTATCAGCCAATTGGCATGAAATTCTTTTTCCAAAAAATTTCTTGCGGCTTCCACGTCTTTTTCTATTTGAGAATCGCCTTTTAAATTGTGCAGCGCCGCGAATAAGGCGTGATACAACGGAAAGTTCCCGACATAAAAATCTCCCTTCTGTTTCGCAGATTCTGAAAATTGAGACCATTCGTCTTGTGTGTGATTCTGTCCTCTGTCCAACAGTTGTTTTGATAAATCAATTCTATAAAGCCCGTTTCTGTATGGAACTCGGCCCACGGTCCAGAATTCAGAGGCGGAATGAAAATCCAAATTTGGATTTGGCTGTATTGGCTCGGGAGCATTTTGAATTTTAGTTCCTTCTAATAATTTCTCAAGCGCCCCGTCAATAGGCTTTCCCATAAATCTGTCCAATCCCTTAATTGCCATTTTTGCTCCTTGATTTTTTCGGCGTCGCGCCTTCGGCGCATGCAAATACCCCGAGCGCAGGATTCGCACCCGACGGAAACCTGAGGCAATACAGGACCGCCCTGCCGGAACCCGCATTGAATCTAGCGACAGCTTCATTCCTTGGATGCAAATATATAATACTATTTCCTTGACTATACTCTTGTTTTTTTGTTTTTTTAATTGGCATACCTTGTTTGTTAAAATCCAACTCAACCTGACAATCTTTCCTTAAGCAACTTTCCAACACTTCTGTTTTTCCAGCTATTAAACTTCCTTTGTCAAACTTATGATTATGCCTTATTTGCCAGATTCCATTTTCTTCTTTGAAAAAAGCGTCAAGCCATGTCCAGCAACCATTTTTATAATTTGTTGTCAAATATTTATAAAAATCTTCAACTTCGCCTTCAGGGACTAAAGAATCGTCTGCATAATGCAGTTGGGAATTTCCTTTATAAGCATCTAAAACATTCATAAAATGGCTCATGAATTCGGGAACCAAAGGCATTCTTAATTTTTGCTTTTGCAACTCCTCATGTGTTTTATACCAATTTAATCCTTTCAAAGATTCTTCTTTTGCAATTACAATTGAAGAACCGGGAATTTGATAATAATCTCTGGAAGAGCAATTTGCCAAAGATGTTGATTGAGATGGCGTCGGATTCGGGTCTGATTCTGGAGCGCTTTGCATTTTTCCCAAAGCTCTTTCTAATGCTCCATTAATGGATTTTCCCATGAATCTATCAAGATTTTTTATTGCCATAGTGTTCTGCAAGGCCTCCCAAAGTGTCTTTCATGAAACCCCATCTGTCCTTGAATAAATTAAGGACTTTTTGATTTGTTTTTCCCGACTTGACCATTTCAAGTCCCGCTCTTATATTTCCCACTTGGTCGTCAAATTGTGTTCTGGTTGCGGCAATTATGGCGTCAAGAGCCCTGTATTTGTCTCCTTCATAATTTGCATTAACCGCTTGTTCGTTCAAGACCCCCGAATAAGCGGAAACAAATTTGTATGCCTGCATGACAGAATCAAATGCGTTCGCCTCAATGGTTTCCTCGCTTGCGCCTTTGCCTCTTGCGATTTCATCCAGCGATTGGGACAGTCGCAATATTGATTTTGCCGCTCTAGGAGAAACCGGTAAAACTAATCCGACGTCGGAGCCCTGCTCGTGATTTTCCAATTGGGCAGGCCATTTTTCTTTCATTTTTCTTTTGCTTCCCTTGCTGCAATAATCCAAGCCGTGCAAAAGATAATTTGCAACCAAATATTTGTCAAGGGAAGTGTCTTGGGAAACCAATCTTGAAGACCTTTCAATGACGGACTCTGAATTATCCTCCGGGCTTGAAGTAAATTCAACTCTCGGATTTGTGCTTTCTGACAATATTTCCAAAGTGTCGGACGGCTTTGGGAAAAAATAATCCGTGTCAATTACAACATGCATCCTGTCTTTTAGCGCCCTTCCAAGCTCATTTGCGGATTCCGTAAATTTTTGCCCGACATTTCCCGTCGCTATTCCCACAGAATACCCGTTTCCAATAGGATAAGCTCTTCCATTTATTTCAATAAATCCGTCAAACAAATTGAACAATTGCGCTCTGACCGCCGGAACGCAGTTTGGAAGCTCGTCCACGACAGTTAAGTGATAGTTTATTTTGTCGGTTAATTCTTTTGGGCTGACTCCTTTTTCCAATTTGCCCTCTTTCAGCGCTCTTATAAATTCCGGATTTATTTGATGGAATAATTCCCTTGTATCCATGTCGTTTCTTCCCAATATAAAAAGGGATTTGTCTCCGAATTGAGTCATGGCGTCTTTTGCCAATTGCGTTTTACCGCTACCCGTATCACCTTGAAGGAAAAGATTTAATCTTCCCAAAAGGCAGGCCTCAACAACATCATTCATGTAAATCGGCTGTCCGTGAAGATTTGTCAGTTCAGTTTTGTTTCTGTAAACATTTTGATTATTCATTTTCATTGACCTCCTTGATTACATTTATCCTGACTTCAATAATCGTCTTCGGCTTTAATTTTTCCTGAAGACGCTTTGGAATAAGTATGACTGATTGCTTCCCATGCTTGGCAATTCTTTTTGTTATCGTATAACTTTTGTTTTTATCCATTTTATGCGGTTTATGTATTTCCTGTCATTTTCCGCGGAAACCCTGCTATTTAAATGTTTCTATTATGTAGTAACTTTAAAAGGGTAACCTAATTGGGGTTTATTTTTTAAATTGCCATTCATAGTAATATTTGCCCTAGAGGAGCTGTCATTTAAATAGGTACTAACCTAAAGACAGAACTCAAAAGGATACACGCACAATCATAGCGCTTTCAGAGCCATAAAATACAATAACATTAGTCGGTAGCAATGACGGGTCTTGGGTAATCTCGGAGCGAAGATTATAGTTATGGTGACACTTGATGATTATGCTATCGCTGTCGCTAGATTCAATGCGAATTCCGACAGGGCAAACCTGAATTGCAACAGGAATCCGACGAATGCGAATCAAGCGCTCGGAATAACCTTTCTCTAGGGCAATCATATGAAAACTTACAAGCATCTTTACGGCAAACTTTGTTCGAAAGAAAATATTTATTTGGCTTATAAAAATGCAAGAAAGCGAAAATCAAAAAAATCCTCAGTTATTGAATTTGAAATCAACTTGAATGAAAATTTTAAAGAATTGCAGAATGAACTGATAAATCTGACATACAAACCGCGACCTTTGAGAAGATTTATCGTCCGCGACCCGAAAACAAGAACCATACACGCATCCGCGTTCAGGGACAGAATAGTGCATCATGCAATAATTAATATCATACAGCCAATTTTTGAGAGAAGATTTATTAGCGACTCTTACGCGAGCATAAAAAAGAAAGGTGTGCATGCGGCGGTGAAAAGATTTGATTATTTTAAGAAATGCGTGTCGCAAAACGGCCTCGTTGTAAAGATGGGAGGACAAAACGGGAATTGCGTCCAAGGATATTGCCTAAAAGCGGACATCAGGCATTATTTTGACACGGTCAGCCATGAAATCCTCATTTTGATACTAATGAGAAAAATAAAGGACGGAAAAGTGATATGGCTTATAAGAAAAGTCCTGAATAATTTTGATTCGCCTGTCAAGGGAACTGGAATGCCTTTGGGCAATTTTACCTCGCAGTTTTTTGCAAATGTTTACCTAAATGAACTGGATTATTTTGTCAAGCATATTCTTAAAGCAAAATATTATATCAGATATGTTGATGACTTTATTATTTTGCATAGAAGCAAAAAGCGATTGGAATATTATGACATCCTCCGCACCCTAAAGGTTTGCCCTTCGGGCAAATCGCCTTCGGCGAGTGCGGTTTCCATTTAAGCAAAAAATGTATTGTGATGCTCGGACTGATTTCTGACATAATCCCTTACTGTTTCA
>JACQLK010000029.1 GCA_016204145.1 Candidatus Pacearchaeota archaeon
AGGATGATTAAAAAATTTCTTTTTTCACTGTCCACGGAAAAGAAGAATATGATAAAATCAGAATTAATCAAAAGGATAAATTAATTTAAATTTTCTAAAAGGGCTTTGCTGAAAAAGCCGTGATTTTTTCTGACTTATTAAACAAGATTTAAATTCATGCAAAAATATGCCTCGCTTCGCTCGGATTAATTTAAATTGTTAACATAAAACCGCGGGTTTATGGTTATCATAATTTATCAATAGCGAACGAAGTGAGCCGATTTAATTTTTTATTTTTGAGATTTTAAACAGCGACTACTTATTAAACAGAATATGCAAAAAGCAAAACTTCATAAATTCAGATTTTTTTGTCTCTTGATGTTAATCGGACTTGTCGGG
Organism: Candidatus Pacearchaeota archaeon; assembly: GCA_016204145.1. Lineage (GTDB taxonomy): Archaea > Nanobdellota > Nanobdellia > Pacearchaeales > GW2011-AR1 > JACQLK01. The sequence continues at coordinate 379 of JACQLK010000029.1, forward strand.
AAACCGTCTGTGGGAAAGAGCACGTTTTTCAAGGCCGCGACGCTGGCGGAAGTCGAAATCGCATCCTATCCGTTTACGACGATAAAACCGAACCGCGGAGTCGGCTATGTCAAAATAGATTGCATTGACAGGGAATTCAACACGCAATGCAATCCGAATCACGGATTTTGCATAGCTCACAAAAGATTTGTTCCCGTGGAACTTATGGATGTCGCCGGACTTGTTCCCGGAGCGAGCGAGGGGAAAGGGCTTGGAAATCAGTTTCTCGACGATTTGAGGCAGGCGGACGTTTTCGTGCAAATTGTCGACGTCTCGGGAACGACGAACGCCGAAGGAAAAGAGACGGAGAATTACGACATCACGAAGGACATAATTTTCCTTGAAGACGAATTGAACAAGTGGTATTTCGGAATTTTGATGAAGGCGTGGAAAAGCTTTGCGAAAAAAGTCGAGCAGGAGGGGAATTTTCCAAAAGCGGTTGAGAAACAATTTTCCGGCTTGAAAGTCAAGGAAGACGATGTGAAAAAGATTCTTTTGAAATTGAATTTTCAGGACAAGCCGAGCGCGTGGAGCGAGGATAAATTGATGAAGTTTGCGTCGGCTTTGAGAAGTGAGACAAAACCGATGATAATCGCCGCGAACAAAATAGACATGCCCAACGGAAATAAAAATTATGAGACATTAAAAAATAAATTTCCGAATATGACAATAATCCCGTGCTCCGCCGATTCGGAGCTTGCTTTGAGGGAGGCGGCGAGAAACGGAATTATTGATTACATTCCTGGAGAAAAAATCTTTACGATAAAGAAAACATTGAATGAAAAGCAAAAAGACGCGCTTGAAAAAATCCAAAAAAATATTTTGAAAAAATACGAATTCGGGACTGGAGTTCAGGAGATTTTGAACAAGGCGGTTTTCGAATTGCTCGGATATTTGGCGATTTTTCCCGCGGGGGCGACAAAACTCGGCGACAGCAAGGGAAATATTTTGCCGGATTGCTTTCTTTTGCCGCCGAACTCAACCGCGCTGGATTTCGCGTTTTTCCTTCACACGGATTTCGGAAAAAATTTCATAAAGGCGATTGACGCGAAAACAAAGCGCGCGCTCGGAAAAGAATACAAGCTGAAAAACCGCGACGCGTTGGAAATTGTGACAAGATGAATTTACTGAAATTCTTTAGTTTTTATTTAATCCCGCCCACCCGCCCCGTAGAATCAATTGTTAGCATTTGATTCAAATTTAAAATGTGTATAATCTCCTTGGAATTATTTTATAGAAACTAATTCTTAGTAAATATTATAAACTCTCTCTCTCTCTTCAAGCATCATGAAAAAGTCGGTGAGTTTATTCCTTGTTTCGCTGTTATTTGTTTTTGTGCTTTTTGTTTCTCTGATTTCTGCGAGCATTTTAGGAAGCTGGTTTGACGAATCAACAAGCAAAATCACGGGACAGGCAGCAAATTCCGATTCTGAAAATACAAATTCCAGTCAAAATTCTAATATAATTACCGGATGGCTTTCTTGGTCTTGGTCAAGGTCAAGGCAGAGAGCATATTGCGGCGATGGAAAAATAAATGTCGCGGGCGAACAATGCGACAGGACAAATTTGGGCGGAAAGATATGCCAAACCCAGGGTTTCGGCGGCGGAGATTTAAGATGCGATTTGAACAATTGCAGATTTGTGACGAGCGGATGCACAGCAAGCACGGAGACAATACAAAAAACCTGCGAGCAAACAAGGACATTGACGAGACAAACAAATCCAAATTTGTGCACTAGCGAGGAGACAAGAGGGCAAGTAACAACATCAAGCGAATGCACGAGGAGAAATTGGTACAAGGGATGCGCACAAAGAAGAACTTTTTATTCTTACATTTGCACCGGAACAACGCAAACAGCTTGTTCCGCCGACGCGGCTTGTCCGACGGGAACGAGGGAAATCGGATCAACAAGTTGTCAAACTAGTCCCGCTTCTGGAAACAATTGGAATTTAATCGGACCTTCAGACGGGAGAGTAAACAGCATTGTGTTAACTCAAGATAATAAATTATATGCCGCAACTTCTTCTGGCGGAGTTTTTAGAAGTTTGGACAAAGGACAAACTTGGACTTCATTTAGCTATGGGCTAAATTCAACTAATACTTTTTTGATAAAAATTATCAAAGATAAGTTATATGTTACTGCAGGAGATAGCGTTTATGTTTTAGAGAATGACAAGTGGAAGAACCTTTTGAGAGAAGATGGCTCAACATTTAATTCCATAAATTACGACGATAAAACCAATCGATTATGGGCATCTTCATTAAGTGGAGTTCATTATTCTAATGATCTGGGCATTTCTTGGAATTCTGTTAATGTAAGAACTGATGAAGACAGTTTCCCATACTCCTCTTTATTTGTCTCTAAAAATAATGAAATTTATGTCAGCACATCTATAGATATATATAAAAATTTAGGCAATGCTGTCAATGAATGGTCTAAAGTCCTTAATGGCGTGGGGATTATGCCAAACCTTATCCCTCAATCATTTACAGAAGATGATAAAGGAAATATTTACGTTAGTGATACTATAGATAATAATATTTACGTCAAAAAACCAGATGCAAATATATTTGAAATAAATGGGTTGCCTAATAAAGGGGATTTGTTGTTTTATTTTAATAAAATGTTTTTGCACCAAGCTCGTGTTGTAACGGGAGAAGGTACGTTAGTTATATCCGATGAAATGGGAAATATCTTATCTCAAATACAATCTAGTACCATAACACAAACTATGGGAAATGGATTTTGGGATATTAGGCAACTTTATCCATTAGTCAATGAAAACAAAATATTAATAGCACATGATAATGGAATAAGTGAATTGGATTTAAGTACAAAGACAATAAGGAAACTCCCCTCAATACCAAAATATTCAGAAGTGGGCTCATTCGCATTAAGCGGCAAAAATTCTTTAGTAACTTCTTACTGGGACCATGCGTCCTTAATCACAGATAATAACGGGTTAAATTGGAGACAAGGACCGGATTATGAATCCAATTATCTTTTTGGAGATAATAAAATAGACACCTACTTAGCAAAAGAGGGAAATACAATTTCTTTAAGAAATGTTACTAATCTTGTCCCTTTGTGGGGGATTGATTGTGCTTTGAGCCAATATCCTCCTTATGCACAGAGTATTGCCTTAGATACGAGCAAAAATATAGTAAGGGTGTATGCATTATGCAGAGAAAATGGGCAGGGGAAACTTGTAAGTTTTGATATTACCAATTCATATTTTAGCAGCAATTTACTAAAAACAAACCTACCCGATTCTTATGCCGTAACAATTGATCCAAATAATTCTTTTAGATTAATCATTGTAAGCGGTGAAGGAGTGTATGAATCTTTAGACAAAGGACAAACTTGGAGTCAATTAATTAATAGGCCTCAAGGAGGGTTATGGGGGAGCATTTCAATTAATCCATTTGATTCTTCGGAGATACTCGTTGGAGGTTTTAATGGGAATATATTTTCAATAAAAAGCGGGCAGATAAACGAGATACTTGTGTCTTCAATAAGTTCTCAATCAAAGGGTTTCGCAAATTATTTAGCTTACGACGACAAAAAGCCAAATGTAATATATGTCGGCTTTTCCAATGGATTTTATTATAGCAAAGATGACGGAAAAACTTGGCAAGAATTTAATAACGGATTGTACTCAAAAGACATTAGAAAAATAATTCCTAAGGATGATAAAATTTATATTGGAACGTGGGGTTCCGGCATCGCAGTAATACAAAAAAGCAGTCTGGGATTGTAATCAAAACTACAACATGGCAAGCTATAATGTAGGAACTGTTAGAACACCGCCTTAATCTTTTTTCTTAATAACCTTTTTATATCTTAATGCTTCTTATTTAAAATGCTGGAAAAAAGACGTGTCCTGAAAAAAGGCAGAATTGTTTTCACAAGAAACGGGAAATTTGTCATCAAGCTTGCGAATAAAATTGTCCGCAAATTGAAGCCGCATTCAAGAAGAATCCAAATTGTCGGAAGCATAAGAAGAAACGAAAAAAATCCGACAGACATTGACATTGTTTTAATTCCGAAAGACAAAAGAAAAATTGAGAAAATTCTTGGAGAGAAAGGAAAATTTGTTCAGGGCGGAGAAAAAAGAGCGACGTTCAAAATTCAGGGAGTAAAAGTTGAATTGTATTATACTGATTCAGAGGAATGGGGCGCGGCGCTTTTGGCTTATTCAAGCAAATTCGGCGCGGGAATAGGGTTGAGAATTGTCGCGCGGTTGAAAGGATTTAAATTGAATCAACACGGACTTTTTAAAAGAAAAACGGGAAAAAAAGTCGCTGGAAAAAGCGAAGAGGAAATTTATAGCGCTTTGGGAAGAAAATGGAAAAAGCCGGAGGAGAGATGATAATTCATGTCAAAGTGAAACCAAAATCAGGAAAAAGGGAAGTTGAGAGTTTTGGCGACGGAAGATATCTCGTTTATCTGAAAGAGCCGCCGGAAAACGGAAGGGCGAACATAGAACTGCTTAATGTTTTGTCGAAATTTTTGGGAACTCCGGCGACGAGAATAAAAATAAAAACAGGGTTTACAAGCAATAATAAAATGCTGGAGGTAAGTTGAAATATTCAATATTTTATTTAATCAAGGGCGATGCAAAGAAATATATGGACAAACTTGTTAAGGAAATTGGACCCAAATTTGGCGAGAATTATGTTCTGGACTCAAAACTTCCGGCACATATAACTCTGAAAATCCCCTTTAATTTAAGGAATATCAAAGAATTGGAGAATTTTTTAGAAAATTTTGTGAAAAAACTTCATAGGGAAGAGATAGAAATTGTTGGGTTTGATAATTTTAGGAGATTTGTTGTTTTTCTAAAGTTTAATTTCTCGAAATCTGCCCTAAGAATACAAAGCAATTTGATTTATGAAATAAAAAAAATAAATGAAATTGATATTGACAAACACGACGAAAAATGGCACCCCCATGCAACAATTTCATACGGCAACACTGAAAATAGTTTTAATCATATTTGGAATTATCTTAAAAAATTAGAAAAGCCACATTTCAAGTTGTATTTTGATAATATAACAATAATGAAAGAACTAAAAAATAAATGGGTTATTCATAAGGAGTTTAAATTAAATTGAAATACGAACTCGCGCCGGATTTGCAAGTGAAAGCGGAGGAAATTTCAAAGATGCTTTTTCCGCACGTGATTCTTGAGAGAGTAAAATGTTATCGGAGTTACGGGACTTCTTCGCGGGGAACAATCGCGCGATGCCATACCATCGGAAAACTCATACAAAAAGCAATCGGAATAAAGGCGCATTACGTTCTTGAATTCATTTCCGAGAGATTTGACAAAATGGACGAGAAAGAAAAAACGAAGACGATAATTCACGAGTTGATGCATATCCCGAAGACGTTCGGCGGCGGGTTCAAGCACCATGATTTTGTCTGCGACAAAAATATAAATTTTTTTTACAAGCAATACGAGAATTTCAAAAAATGAAAATCCATTATAAAAACAAATCAATTGAAATTTTCGCGAAGAAGGTCTCGCCTATCGGAAAAGTTTTAGGATTGATGTTCAAATCAAAGGAAACAGACAACTTGCTTTTTGAATTCAAAAACAAAACAAAAATGAAAATCCACTCTTTTTTTGTTTTTTTTAAATTTCTTGCGGTATGGCTTGATGAAAAAAATAATGTCGTTGATTTTAAAATTGTGGAGCCGTTTGAGTTTTCTGTTTCGCCGAAAAAGCCGTTCAGGAAACTTGTTGAACTGCCGTTTAACGATAAAAACCGGAAAACGATAAGCATCTTCGTCGGCAAAAGCTCCGCCCGTCCCCTTCCTTCGTCGATAAAGAGAAAGATTTAAATAGATTATCGTCGTGAAAAAATCACAATCAAGCAAAAAGGAGGTGCAAAATGGGAAAGATAATCGTGCATAAGGTCATAAAAAGAAAGCCGGGTCATCTTTATTATGTCGACGGTCAAGGCAATGTCTGCGAAGCAGTTATGGCCAGAGGCGGAAAAAAGAAGAAGAAAAAGAAAAGATAATTTTCTAAAATTTTTATTTTCTTTTCATTAATTTTATAAATTCTTTTTTTATTTCATTTTTATGAAAGCAATCATTTTGTGCGCGGGATATGCCACGCGGCTTTATCCCATGACCTTGAACAAGCCGAAACCGCTTTTGGAAATCAAGGGAAGGCCGATGCTGGACCATATTGTCGGAAAAATTGAAAAGGTCGATTGCGTAGATGAAATGTTTATTGTTGCAAACAACAGATTTTACAATGACTTTTTGAAATGGAAAAATTGCGGACTTTCAAAAAAAGTGTTGAAATCGTTAACGACGGAACAAATTCCAACGACGACCGCCTCGGCGGAATAGGCGATTTGGATTTCGCAATTTCCGGGAAAAAAATCGACGACGACATTCTTGTGGTTTTGGGAGACAATTATTTTGAATTCAATTTGAATGACGCGGTTGAATTTTTCAAGAAAAGAAATGAATGCGTTTTGGCGATAAAAGACATCGGCAGTTTGAAGGAAGCGAAAAAATTCGGCGTTGTGAGGGCGGAAAACGGAAAAATAATTTCGTTTGTCGAGAAGCCGGAAAACCCGGATTCAAGTCACGTATCGACGGGAATCTATATTTTTCCGAGAAAAGACATAAATTTGATAAGGGAGTATATGGAGACAGGACTTCCGAAAGACGGACCCGGCTTTTTGATTCATCATTTTTTGAAATTGCAGGATGTTTTTGCATTCCCTTTGGAAGGATTTTGGCATGACATCGGGGACATGAAGACGTACGAGACGCTAAAATAAAAATCTTGTTAATATATCATGTATTCTCTTTCCCCGTCACGGGTTATTTCAAACCTGCTTTGCGCAAGGAATCTTTCCAAACTTTGACCGAGTTTTGACGGAAGTTTCAAGTTTTTATTGTCAGTGTAAATTATTTCCCTTGTGAGAATATTAAACGTCCTTGTTATCCTTAAAAATTCTCCCCGATAATTTGGGAAATTATCTTTTTCATTTGTTATGTAATCTGGAAGTTTTATCACGGGGAAGATCGCGCTTCCGGGGCGAATTCTGACAAGCGCATGGCCATAATCTTCCTCTTTTAAAATTTCGTGTTCTTTAATTTTTGGAATAAACAGGGTAATTTGCACTTCAGTCACCAAATGTCTTGACGGTTTTTTTGATTTTATCATCATCTTATTCATTAAACTAATTTTATAAACATATATCCAATTGAAAATATATGTCTGTTATTTTGGGAATTGAGAGCACGGCGCACACTTTTGGAATAGGCGCGGTAAAAAACGGAAAAATTCTTGCAAACGCAAAAAGCGCTTATACGACGGAGAAAGGCGGGATAATTCCGATTGAATCCGCGAAGCATCACAAGCAAAACGAGGAAATTGTTTATTCCGAGGCGCTGAAAATTTCGGGAATTAATGAAAATGAAATTGACGCGATTGCCGTTTCCCAAGGCCCGGGACTTTCTCCTTGTTTGCTTGTCGGGATGAAATTTGCAAAACATTTATCCGATAAACTGAAAAAACCAATTGTTCCCGTCAATCATTGCATGGCGCATTTGGAAATTGGAAGAATGACCGGCGCGAAAGATCCGGTTATGCTTTATGCTTCCGGCGCGAACACGCAGATAATAGCATACTCGTCGGGAAAATACAGAATTTTCGGAGAGACGCTCGACATCGGGGTTGGAAATTTTTTGGATAATTTTGCGAGGCATCTCGGAATAGGATTTCCCGGCGGACCTAAAATAGAAGAACTCGCGAGAAAAGGGAAGAATTATATTGAGCTTCCGTACAAAGTCAAGGGAATGGACATCGCGCTCTCGGGAATTTTGACCAACTTGCGGCAGAAAATGGAATCTGGAAAATTTTCAAAAGAGGACTTGGCATATTCGGCGCAGGAGACCGTTTTTGCAATGCTTGTCGAGACCGCGGAAAGGGCGATGGCTCACACGGGAAAAAAAGAATTGCTCCTCGGGGGCGGAGTCGGGTGCAATTCGCGACTTCAGGAAATGTGCAAGATAATGTGCTCTGAAAGGGGCGCGAAATTTTTTGTTCCCTCGCGCGATTTGCTCGTCGACAACGGCGCGATGATTGCGTTTCTCGGGGAGATAATTTTTAATTCTGGAATAAAAATTTCTGGGAAAAAGGCAGAAGAATTGGACATAAAACCAAGACAAAGGACGGACGAAGTTGAGGTCAGTTGGAAATAATGAATATAAATTCTTAAAAAACAGGAAATTCATTATTTTTTATGAGGGCATTTCAAAATGGAAGTCATTATTATATTTATATGGCTGAGGAGGAAAGAGTTTTTGGATATTTTAATGAAGTTCCGGCAGTTCCTGTTCTTTCTGAAACTGAACGAAAACCGCTTAATTTAGAATTAGAAGTTAAATTTGATGTTACAAAAAGAACAAGTTATGTTAAATCTGGAAAAGATAAGCTCATTACACTGATACTTGGGCAACAGGATTATTTTCAATTGTGTGAGGAAGGTAAAACAGTTCCGATAAGAAAAGGCAACTTAAGTTACGAAGTAGTCATAGACGAAGAACTTGCAGATATTTCTTGTACCGGACTGAGAAAACTTTAAAAAGCGATTTTATCTCAATGAATTATCCTATGAACGAATCTTCGGGAGGAGATTTATTCTGGGTGCAAATTACAATGGCGGACGCATATTCAATAATCGAGAAGGCAAGAAAATCCGGGAAAATCGAGAAAGGGACAAACGAAGTTACGAAGGCGATAGAAAGGGGAACCGCAAAGTTTGTCGCTTACGCTTCCGACGTCGAACCGAAGGAAATCATACAGCATATTCCGATGCTTTGCAAGGAGAAAAAAATTCCGTGCAAGGAAGTCGACAGCAAACAAAAGCTCGGAGTCGCCGCGGGAATTCCGGTTTCATCTTCTTCTGTCGCAGTTATTGACGCGGGCGACGCAAAAAAAGACATTGAGTCGATGAAATAAAATGATAAAAAAATTAAATTTTATTCGTTTGATTTTCTAAGGGAAGATTAAGCGAAGGAAACCGTAGGTGTCCTCGCATGGCAAAAACGCAGCAAAAACAGCAAAAATCGCCGAAGCAACAGCAACAGGCGCAGCAACAGCAAAAGCAAACAGGGACAAGAGGAAGCGACAAGCTTGTTTCCGGAGCCGCAGCACCGACGCTGGTTCAGGAAATTCTCGGAAGAACAGGATTCAGGGGAGAAATCACGCAGATTAAAGGACTTGTTCAGTCGGGAAGAGACGAGGGCAGAGTAATGAGGAGAAATGTAAAGGGTCCTGTTCGAATCGGGGACATTTTGATGTTGAGAGAAACGGAAATAGAGGCGAGAAAAATAAAATCGAAAGTTACAAAGGGAGCGTATACGTAAAATGTGCGCGACAGGACATAATCACCGCAACGGAGAATCTCACAATCACGACGATGGAAATTATTATGTCGCTCCGAGAAATGTTGAAAGAATTCAGAGATACAATTCATTTTCAAATTCCGGAGATTATTCGGAATACAGGAGATAAAATGAATAAAAATTTTTTGGTTGCTGGAATTGTGAAAAACCCGCTGGAGGTTTTCAATGCCTAAATGCGTTTATTGCGGAAAGAATTATGAGTTTCCTAACGGGGTCACAATAGTTACAAACAAGGGAAATATAAATTATATTTGTTCTTCAAAGTGCAGGAAGAACATGCAAATGAATCGCAGGAAAGTGAGATGGATAACGAAGGGGAAAGAGGAACTGGTTAGAAAATAATAGAAAAGAAAAATAAAAAATTAATTCTTCTTTTATGATTTATAATCCTCTTTCAATAGAAGATATCCTATTAAGGAAATCCCGCTAATGATTAGAAGAGAAGATGCTTCCTCAACTTTATTAAAAACAGCATATCCTGCGGATGCGCCGAGGGCCGTAGCAGAAATCCCCCATAGGGTTCTCTTATTTCTTTCAATTTTTCAATTAAGTTGGTCATTTTAAATTATAAATTTCAAGTCAACATTGCAACAATGCTTCTTCCTTTCTCGTGAGTTTTATTTGCAACTTGTTCCTGCATTTTAATTATATCCTTATAGGTTCCGCAATTTCTGAAATTTCCGTTCGTGCCGAGGCAAAGTTCCTCGTCGTATTTTCTCGTTTTGTCTTCGCAATTTATTCTGAAGTAAGGGCAAATTGAATTTTGAGAAGTCATTTTATTTTTCCAAGTTTTTTAAAACATCCCTTCTTTTTTGTTCATCTATTTTAGTGCGTTCATTTCTAACATTTTCAATTTCTGTTAGATAATTCTGGATGTTTCTCTCGCCTTTATTTATAATTTCTTTGTCTTCCGGATAAGAGGGATAGAAAGATCGTGTCATCCCGTTATCATTTGCCATTTGCACTGTTATAGAATATAATCCCTTTCTTGTTTCATCGAAATGATATGTTATATTTGTGCCATCTCTTTTTTTTACAAAAAATATCATATCTGTTTGCCGTTTTCCGGGCATTGTCTTATTTATATAACAAGGTACGACTGTTTCCCCGCTTAAATTTAACGTTGAACCGATTACAGTCAAAGCATTATGAAGTTCTCCCCTATGATTTCTATTATTTCGTTCAGCCAATTCGCAACGTTCTTCATCTGATAATTGATAGTCGGGAAGTTTTTTTAATTCTTCAACCCTTGAATTTGGAATTCCTGTTAATCTTGATTGATACGAAACATTTGTCCCAGCGCATCCGCCCAAAATTCCGACTAATGCTGTTGCTCCCGCAACAAGTCCCGTTAAACCTCTAACTGTTTTTATTTTCATATTTTCCACAGAAATCCAATATTTATAAATCTTTCTATTTGTAGTTACTTTATAATGGTAAAGATATTTGGAAGACGGGCAGGGATTCTTCAATCATCCCGCCGCCATCTCCCCGACCGCCCACCCAACGGGAACAAAAAAATAAAAATGTTTCATAAAATTTTTATTTGTTCTTTGCGAAATCTTTGCGAAATTTTTCTCAAAAAATAATTTCAAATGGGGATTTTTCCTTTTCTCGTCGGTAAATGTCAAAATTTGATGGGCAAGGTTTTTAAATCACGTTTGGCTTTTCAGTTGGCAAAAGGATTTTCTATAATCAAAAATGGCACAGGAAGCATATGGCGCGGAATCGATAAAAGTTTTGGAAGGGCTTGAAGGAGTCAGAAAGAGGCCCGCCATGTACATCGGCTCCACGGGGAAAGACGGACTGCATCATCTTGTTTACGAAACAGTTGACAATTCTGTTGACGAGGCGCTTGCCGGATTTTGCAAACAAATCACAGTGGTAATTAACAAAGACGGCTCCGCCTCTGTGGAAGACGACGGGAGGGGAATTCCGGTTGACATTCATCCCCAATACAAAATCCCCGCGGTTCAAGTTGCCCTGACAAAACTTCATGCAGGGGGAAAATTTGACAGAAAATCGTATGCGATTTCAGGGGGTCTTCACGGAGTCGGGTTAAGCGCGGTAAACGCGCTGTCAAAAAAATTGATTGTTGAAATAAAAAGAGACGGAAAAATTCACAGACAGGAATATTCCCGCGGAATTCCAACAACGAAATTAACCGTTGCGGGAACATGCGGAAAAGAGGAAACGGGAACGACTGTGACATTCTTTCCCGACGACGAGATTTTTTCAACTTTAAAATTCGATTACTCTGTTCTTGAAACAAGATTCAGGGAAATCGCATTTTTGAACGCGGGGCTGAAAATAACTTTAATCGACGAGATAAAAAACAAAAAAATTGATTTCTTTTATTCCGGCGGCTTGATTGAATTTGTAAAATGGATAAACGAATCGAAAGAGGTCTTGCACAAGCCGGTTTATTTCAAGAGAGACATGCAGGACACGCACATTGAAATCGCGATACAATACAACGACGGATACAACGAAAACATTTTCGGTTTTGTCAATACGATAAACACCGTCGAGGGGGGCACGCACGTTTCTGGTTTCAAGACCGCGTTGACGAGGGTGATAAACGACTACGCAAAAAAAACAGGCGTTTTGAAAAACGATTCTCTTACGGGAGACGACATAAGGGAGGGCTTGACCGCAATCATAAGTTTGAAAATTCCGGAGCCGCAGTTTGAAGGGCAGACAAAAACAAAGCTCAACAATACCGAGATAAAGGGCTTTGTCGATTCAATTGTCAGTTCTTCTTTGTCGGAGTTTTTTGAGGAAAATCCCAACATTGCAAAAAGAATTGTTTCAAAGGGATTGGAAGCTGCAAAAGCGCGACTGGCGGCGAAGCATGCAAAGGATTTGGTTAGAAGAAAAAATGCGTTCTCGCTCGGCGGACTTCCCGGGAAGTTGGCGGACTGTTCTTCGAAAAAATCAAGCGACACCGAAATATATATTGTTGAGGGCGAGAGCGCCGGGGGCAGCGCCAAAATGGCGAGAAACAAAGAGATTCAGGCGATTCTTCCTTTGAAGGGAAAGCCGTTAAACGTCGAGAAATCAAATCCCGCGAAGGTTCTTTCTTCCGAGGAAATCACAAATATAATCACCGCAATCGGAACAGGCGTCGGGGAGCAATTTGACGCTGAGCGGCTGAGGTATTCGAGAATTATAATTATGGCTGATGCGGATGTCGACGGAGAACACATTAAAACGCTTTTACTGACTTTATTTTTCAGGTTCATGCCGAAACTCATTGAAAACGGGAACATCCACGTCGCCTTGCCTCCCTTGTACAGGATAAGAAAAGGGCAGAAAGACAGTTATGTTTACACCGACGACGAGTTGAAGAAAAATCTTGAGAAAGTCGGAAACGCGACGGTTACGCGATTCAAAGGATTGGGAGAAATGTCTCCGGAGCAGTTATGGGAAACAACAATGAATCCGAAAACGAGAAAAATAAAGAAAATTTTTATCGACGACGCTCTTGAAGCGGACAGGACTTTTTCCATGCTCATGGGCGACGACGTTCAGGCGAGAAAGGATTTCATCTCGGAAAACGCGAAGGAGGCGAATTTGGATGTTTAAAACGGGATATATAATAATAAAAACAACATTTGAAAGCAAGAAAGACGCGGGGATGATATTAAAAAATCACAAATATAAAACTCCCGGAATAACATCGGTAAAAATAAATAATGGAAGCAAGAAATATTTAAATTGGCTCAAAGAAAATTCAAAATAAATAACGGAAATAATTAAAATGGACGAAGAAGAAATAAAATTTATCCTGGCATTTTTGTTAATCACAATGATATTTATCGGAGGAGTTATTGAAGCGAGAAAAATAATAACCGCAAATGCGATAAAGGAACAAAAGGAGAAAGAGGATTATTACAATCGTCTTGTCGACGATTGCAAATGCCTTGAGAAAAATCGCGCCGCTTGCTCGGAAGGATTTGTTTTGAGCGCCGACGGAAAAATGTGCAAAAATGAACAGAAGAAAGTTTTTACAAATATTTTGTTTTCCTGCTCGAAATACGACTGCGACGGGGAAATCAACGTTTACAACAATAAAACAAACGGATGGGAAATTGAAAATAAGCAAAATGAATAAAAAAATATTATCTGGGAATTTGAGCGGAAAATTTTTTTGCCCTAAATGCAATTCCTTTAACGGGATAAATAACATGAATCATGCCCATTTACATGGTTCTTCTCAAAATTTTATATGCGGAAATTGCGGTTATTCCGGGATTAACTAAAAAAGTAAAATAAAACATGTCAAAATTAAAAACGCCGGACTGGGTTTTGGAAGGATACAAATCAGAAGACGAATACAACAAGGCAAAGGGAATAAAGAAAAAAATGTCCGCGGGAAAAACATTCAAAATAAGAAAATGCCCGAAGTGCGGCAGCGACGAGATTTCGGTTGTTTTGGGGTTTGACGAGGGAAAGGGAAAAGGCGAATGGGAATGCAGGAAATGCAAATGGGTCGGAAAAAATTTAAATGAAGAAGATGTCTCGGAAGAGGAATTCATGAAATATTTGGAGGAGAAGGAGAAATAAGATGAAGATAAAAGCAATAATTTTCGATTTAGGGAGCGTATGCCTTAAAATAGATTGGAATGAAATTGATAAAAAAATGATGGAAAAATTCGGAATTAGTAGTTTGATTAGAACCAATTATAATAAAAATATTAATAATCTTTATGACAAATCAATTCGGGGGGAAGTGCCATTGATAAAAGTATTTGAAGAAATTATCAAAGATAAAAATTTGAATATCAATGAGATTGTTGACTATTACAAAGAAAAATATAAAGAAAATAAAAAAGAAAACAAAGAACTGACTAATTTAATTAAAAAATTGAAAACCAGATTTAAAATTGCCTGTTTAACCGATACAAATGATGTTCATTTTCAGGCGCATGAAGAACAAGGGCATTTAGATGGCTTTGATTATGTTTTTGCTTCTTTTAAAACAGGGAAAATGAAAAAAGACAACGGTGCTTTTGAAGATATTCTTAAAGAAATGAATTTGCCTCCAGAAGAAGTCGTTTTTGTAGATGACAATGAAAAAAATATTCACAATGCAAAATCAATAGGGATGAAAACTGTTTTATTTAAGGACAATCAGCGGTTAATTAAAGAGTTAAATAATTTTGGAGTTAAATAAAAAATGGCGGAATACAATGACTTTGAAAAATTGGACATAAGAACTGAAAAAATAGTTGGCATTGAAGATTTTCCGGAAGCGAAAAAACCTGCATATAAATTAAAAATTGACTTGGGCGAGTTTGGAATTAAAAATTCGTCTGTTCAAATTGTCAAAAATTACAACAAAAAAGAATTAATCGGCAAATTGGTTTTATGCGTTGTTAATTTTCCGCCTAAACAAATCGGGAATTTTGCGTCGGATGTCTTAACTTTGGGAGTTCCCGATAAAAATAATAATTGCGTTTTAATTAAACCGGACAAAGAAGTCCCTGTTGGAGGAAGATTGTATTAAAATGACTGAAATAACAGGATATTGCCCGAGCGAAGGAAATGCCGAGAGAATTTTCAGGAGAATTGACAGCGGAATCCCGTTGATAGGAAGATATCAATGCGCGACTTGCGGCGACACTTATTCTGAGCCGAATTTGCAAAGAGGCGAGGAAAACAAAGATTTGGTTGACTTGATAGGGGAGAAATTAAACGGAGAAAAATAAGATGGCCGAAAAAATAGAATTATTAAGTGTAAGCAAAAGTGATTACAGAAATGAATTTGGTCTTCCGAAGGAGCAAAAGTTTTTTGAAATTGTAAGAAAATTTTTATGGAAATTGGGATTTGAAGAAGATAAGTATCTTTTAGGTTATGGTAGACCTTGGGAAGAATCAACTGAAGAACCTATTTTAAATAAAGAAAATAATATTAAAAAATATGTCAACAAGATTGATAACTATCGTAATAAAAATTATTCTGTAGATATAATTTATTTTGACAAAGAAGTTGTTTTAATAATTAATTCCAAAACAAATAAACAACAGGTTATTTCAAAAGTGCTTGACGAGTTTATCGATTGGGAGAAAACAAACTAAAATGAAAAATAAATTTTTCAGCATACAAAACAGGAGTTTTGCATAATGTCCGACGAAAAACAAACAAAAATCGAAGACGAGAATCAGAAAGGCGTGATTCCTTCCGAGGTCTCGGAGGAAATGCGAAAGGCGTATCTTGATTACGCGATGTCTGTAATTGTTTCAAGAGCAATTCCGAGCATTGAAGACGGACTGAAGCCGGTTCAGAGAAGAATTCTTTATTCAATGAGCCAGATGGGGCTGAAGCCGAACTCGCAGACGAAAAAAAGCGCGAGAATCGTCGGAGATGTCATAGGTAAATTCCATCCTCACGGCGATGTTGCGGTTTACGACGCATTAGTGAGAATGGCGCAGGATTTTTCGCTTCGTTATCCTCTTGTTTTCGGGCAGGGAAATTTCGGAAGCATTGACGGAGACGCGCCGGCGGCTTATAGATACACCGAGGCGAAACTCGCGGAGATTTCAGGCGAACTCATTGAAGACCTTGAAAAAGACACGGTTGAGTTTGCTTCGAATTTTGACAACTCGATGAAAGAGCCGCTGCTTCTTCCGAGCAAACTTCCGCTTTTGCTCTTGAACGGAACGACTGGAATCGCGGTCGGAATGGCGACAAACATTCCTCCGCACAATCTCACAGAAATTTGCGATGCGATAATCTCGCACATAAAAAATCCGTCGACTTCAATCGAGGAGCTTTGTCAGATTGTGAAGGGTCCTGATTTTCCGACGGGCGGAACCGTGAACGGAGACATGCTTGAGTTGTACAAAACCGGAAGAGGAAGATTAATTTTGCGGGGAAAAATAACAACAGAGACGGAAAAAAACCGGGAATTAATTGTGATAACGGAAATTCCCTACATGGTGAACAAATCGACATTGGTCGAGCAAATCGCAAAAATGGTGCAGGACAAAAAATTAAGGGACATCTCAGATTTGAGAGACGAAAGTTCAAAGGGAAAAATTCGCATCGTTCTGGAATTAAGGAAAGACGCCAATTCGAGGTTTGTAATAAACGCCTTGTACAAATATACCAGGTTGCAGGATTCGTTCAGCGTCAATTTTCTTGCGCTTGTCGACGGACAGCCGAAGATTTTGAATTTGAAAGAGGCAATTGAACAATATGTGAAATTCAGAAGAATCGTAATAATCAATCGGACAAAATACGATTTGAATAAAGCGAAAGAAAGGCAGGAAATCGTTTCCGGACTTTTGGTTGCATTGAAAAATATCGACGAAATCGTCTCACTCATAAAGAAATCAAAATCCGCGGTTGAGGCGTCTGAATCGCTTATGAAAAAATTCGATTTGTCAAAGAGACAGGCGCAAGCGATTCTCGACACGAAACTCCAGCAGCTCACCTCAATGGAGCAGGACAAATTGAAAAAAGAGCACGAGGATTTGAAGGAAACGATAAAGGATCTTGAGAAAATTCTCTCAAACGACAGGGAAGTTCTTTCCGTTATTTTGAAGGAAGTGAACGAGTTGAAGAGAAAATATGGCGACGAGAGAAGAACGCAAATATTGCAGAGGATTTCGGAAATACAGGAAAAGGATTTGATTCAGAAAAAAGAAGTCGTTGTCACAATAACCGACAAGGGCTACGCGAAGAGAATGGATGTTAAAACATACAAGGAACAGAAGCGCGGAGGAAAAGGAGTCATAGGAAGCAATCTCGCGACGGGCGACTTCATGAAGCAAATGCTGACTTGCTCGACGCATGATTATTTGATGTTTTTCACGACGAGGGGGAGGGTTTTGTGGTTGAAGGCGTACGAGATCCCCGAGGCAGACAGATACGGAAAAGGAAAAGCGATAGTGAACATGCTGAATTTGAGAAATGAAACAATCGCGAATGTAATTTCCGTAAAAAGTTTTGACGATTATCTTTTCATGGCGACGAAAAACGGAATTGTGAAAAAAATTTCGCTCGGAAACTTTTCCAAGCCGAGAGCGTCGGGGGTCGTTGCGATAGGCCTTCCCGAGGACGGCTCCGACTCTTTGATAGACGTGCAGGTCTTGAAAAAGAGCCAGGAGGTTTTGCTTGTATCAAAGAAGGGCCAAGCCGTGAGGTTTAACAGCGATGATGTCCGCGACACCGGGAGAGGAAGCCACGGCGTCACGGGAATACGCTTGGATAAAGACGACGAGGTTGTGAGCTTGGAAATTTTGAATACCGAGGCGGTTTTGACAATAACAAAAAACGGATTTGGAAAAAGAACCTCCGTGAATGAATACCGAAAAACGGCGAGGGGCGGAAAGGGCGTCATTAACCTGAAGGTCTCGGAGAAAACCGGAGACGTCGTGACGACAATTTCAGTCAATGACAAGGACAACATAATAATCACGACGGCGAAAGGAATAGTGATAAGAACTTCGCTCGAAAACATAAGAATCATGGGGCGCGCGGCGCAAGGAGTCAGAATGGTAAAACTCCAGCAGGGAGACAGCGTCACGGATTTGATAAGGGTTCAGGATTTGAACGGGGAAGAATAAAATCGCGACTGATTTACCTTTTAGAAATTAAATTACCATATTCTCCGGCTCTCTTAAGAATTCTCTCGTATACCCCGAATATTTTTTCTCTTTTTCCAGGTTTTTCATTTTCCGGCAAAAGAACTCCTTGATTGTAATCTCCGATTAAATCGTCGTTTATTTCTTGATTTTCTTCGCTTACCCCTTCCAAGTTTGCCATGAATTTTATTGAATAAAATCCTTTAAAATACTTTCGGTTTTTCAGTTTCTTCACCACTTTAAAGTTTCTACAATTCGCAAGATTTATAAATGATTTATCTTTATGAAAAATATGAAGAGAAACGGTTTGTTGGGAAAAATTTTAATAGGGGCGGCTGTAATCGGAGCGTTATCCTTTCCTCTTAAAGCATTCGGAACAGAGGTAAATGCCGGCATTGCGTTAAAAAGCCAATATCTTGCTTCTACGGGTTTTGTGTTTTCAGATAAACCGGCGGCATATTCTTCTTTAAGCGTTTCAGAAAAAGGTTTTTACGGATTTCTCGGAGCGAATATCGGAACCGGAGAAGGATTGAACGAAATTGATTTGATAGCGGGATATAAGGGGAATATTGGAAAAATGAATCTTGATATGGCTGTAGGTAATTTTAACTTGATTAATTTCGGAGGAAATGATAACAGTCATTTTTATGAACTCTATGGAACTTTGAGCAGACCGGACGTTATCACTCCGAGAATAAAATTTGCTCAAAATGCATATACTGAAGTAACTGATAGAGGGCATCACGGAAGGGACTTCGAATTCGGTTTAAATTATGATGGAAAAGGAAAATTTCCGTCTGCCGACTTTGCTTTGCATTATAACGACCAGTACTACACAAATAGAACAGATTTTAGTGTTGCCCAACTCGCAGTAAGTTATCCTTTGGCTATCGGAGGATTTACCGCAACGCCGAAAGTTAGAATTCAGAAGGCCATTAACAGGGATAATTTCAAAGACACGAATGAAGTCAGCGTTTCTGTTAATCGTAATTTTTAAATAACCCTACTTGAAACATTAAAAATAAAAAATAAAATGAAAAAATAAAATCTATTTGCGACAGGATTGGCTGCGTCTGTTTTGGGCGGATGCTCTTTGATTGGAGCGGGATATCTCGCCAACAAAATGGAAACCGATTATAAAAAAGAGTATGTTCATCAGCTTAATGCTCCGACGGAGCCGTATAAAATTGATAAAAAATCTTCCGGAGATAATTTGTTCTATCTTGAAACTTTACAATTAAATGAATCAACCGGATTGAGGACTAGGATATATCTTGGTGAAGATGGAAAAGTAGCAAGAATTTTAATGACTCCTGTAGGAATAACTAATGCTGATGGCGGGTTGAGAAGTTTTAAATATTTAATTTATCCAAACACTAAAATTAAAAGGGATAATAAAGGAAATTATAACTCGGTTTTAGAAGATGAAAATGGCGATATGTTTTGCATAGAAGACAAATGTGCTTTTCCCGTTGACGTTTCGCAATATCAGAAATTAGTTGATTCTTACAAAATAAAATTAAAATGAAAACAGCAAATTTATTCAAAACTGGGGCGGGCTTAGTTGCATTGGCTTTGATTGGAATAATTCCTCAAACAATAAGAGCGGAGAAGATAATAGAAATTGATTACAGGATAGGTAAACCCATTTCAAATATAATGAATGAGCAAGTTGCCATGAGAAAAAACAAAGCAGATGTTGTTATTGAAAAGTACGGTAATGGGTACACGGGCGACGCGGGAGTTGGAGAAATAATTGAAGATGCAATTGACATAAGAATTGGGGGTGTTCACGGAGGTTCCCGTTGCATGATATACGATCCTTCCGGAAAATGGATAGGAATGAATTTTGTTGGAAAGAGGTATGTGGTGCCTGCGTCTTTTATATTTGAAACTAATTTAAAAAATGCAGATACCAACGGAGACCATCATGTTTCCATAGCTGAAGCAAATAATTATAGAAATAAAGACATAAAAAATTGGGATTATCTTTATCCGCGATGCGATGAGGACAAGTCAAAGGAAGCCCCGTTTAAACTTCCCAGAATTCCTCCAAGAAAAAATAATACCGCTTAAAACAAAATATTTTTTCACTTAAAAATATCCAGTTTGTCGCCGTTTTCTTTCTTGTCAAGTTTTACAAATCCGCCGAGTTTTGTCTGCTTTTCAAAATTGTTTCCCCATGCCGGACAGATCTTTTTGTATTCGCACCAGTGGCACAGCGAGGATTTTGTCGGCGGAAAACTTGTCGTTGAGTTTATATCTTTCGCGATTTTCAGCGTGTTTTCCCTGAGTTTCTCGAGCTGCTCGTTTGTTCTTTCGGAATGTATTTTTTTTCTGAACGAGAGATAATGCCAGATTAATCTCACGCCTTTTTCCTTCCCGTAAATTTCCTTTATCGCTATCGCGTAAAGCGCGAGTTGCCGGTCGTTTTCAATTTCCTCGTCGGTTGGAAACGTTCCCGATGTTTTGTAGTCGTGGATTTCATATTCGCCCGTTTGAGAATTGTATGCAAGGCGGTCTATGAACCCCCTTAATTTGTATTCTCCCGTTTCATCAAGGTTTATCAATATTTCCTTTTCCACTTCAATCGTATTGTCATTGAACGGATGATTTTCCGTGTAATAATTTATCAAAAACCCGACGCCTTTGTTGAAATAATCCTCTTTCGTGAAATTTTTTTTCACTATCGTAATTTCATCGTCGTATTCCTCGTTCCAATTTTCCGAGTAAACCATTATGACTTCTTCAACAGAGGGAATTTTTTTCTGTTTTATCTGAGAATAAAGCCATTCCAGCGCCTTGTGAACGCTGCTGCCGAGATGCGATTCAATTGTTCTTTCAACTTCGGGAATTATTTCGTCTATGTACCTGAATTTGTATTTCAGCCGGCATTTTTCAAAAGCGCTTATTCTTGAATGCGAAAATATTTTTTTTGCCATCTTTTTTCATAAAATTTATGGAAATTATAAACTTATAAGATTAATCGCCTATTCGACTCTCTCAAATTTAACATCTATTGAATTTCTTTTTCTGTCGATTATGTCCAAAATTTCTCTCATTTCACCTTCATATATCGAAACGACAGGATATTTTTGAGAGACATCTTTTTTATCAATTAGGGGGTATCCTGCCATTGAACAAAGCGCATTAGCATGGTCAAGATGAAATCCCGCTCTTGGAGTTTTGCTGTGAGTTTCGCAATAGCCCAAAAATTCCCGCAAATTTTTAAATGGGTTTGGAACTAGCGATTCCAATTCGCCTTCCTTCTGTTTTTTCCAGTCGCTCATGTAAACTATATTTTCTCCCATTTTAATTGTAAATGACATTAGGGTTTCTTTTGAAAATTCTTTTCAACACGCAATCCATTTCGTCTTGCGGAATCAAAACCAATTCCGGAATTTTTCCGGTTTGTCCATACATTTTTTCAAGAGAAATTCCTATCAGACCGTATAAAAAAATCGCGTCACTTTTTTCAAACCACGGCTCGTAGCCGCCGCTTTTTTTCAGGCAATGAAACAAAAAATCCTCAAGGCATTCACATTCCCTTTTTATTCTTGCGCTTGCCTCCATTTCTTTTGTTCTTTCAGACGAATTTTTTATAAGGCGCCGAAAAATCATCCCGCAAT
Organism: Candidatus Pacearchaeota archaeon; assembly: GCA_016204145.1. Taxonomy (GTDB): domain Archaea; phylum Nanobdellota; class Nanobdellia; order Pacearchaeales; family GW2011-AR1; genus JACQLK01. The sequence goes on from JACQLK010000029.1 coordinate 22,088, forward strand.
TTCCTCCAGGGCGCGCAGAGATGTTTGGAAAATTTTATTCATAATAAAATTTCCCCCCAGCCGATGAGGCGCCAGTGCCCGCTGATATTTCGCGCTATTCCGAGATTTTCGCCGTGAAGCGCGACAATCGGAATATTAAGCCGCAAATTTATTTCATCGCCTTTTATTTTTTCAACAATGCCGACCGTTATCGTGGTATTCACGGAAAGCATCAGCATCTCGTTCATTTTTATCGCTTCCGTCTTTTGATGCTCGGAAGTTCCGGAAACTTCCTTGAATAAATTTGTTTTTATCTTTATGCCATAGCTTATTTCCGGAAGGGTTTTCTCTTTCGACGCGATGCATCCGGTCAATGAATCGGCTTTTGTCAGGAAAGGATCAAGTCCCGTTTCAATTGAGATGCTCGCGCCCGGGGAAATTTCCCCGACTTCCTCCTCGCCTTTGCGTATGGAAAGGATTTTTGTTTTTATCGTTTTGTAAACATATTGGTTTCCTTTTTTTGAGCTGAGTCCGGGTTTTATTTCAATGATATCGTTTTTTTTCAATTTTCCTTTTTTCAATATTCCTCCGAGAACTCCGCCGCGGAGATTTCTTATATCCGTTCCAGGGCGGTTTATGTCAAAACTCCTTGCAATGAAGAAAACCGGCTCTGATTTTTCATCCCTTTCCGGAAGCGGAATTTTCGCGAGCGCTTCGATTATTTTATTTACGTTTATTTCCTGCAAGGTCGAAACGGGAATTATCTCGGAATTTTCCGCGATTGTTCCTTTCACAAATTCTTTTATTTTTTTATAATTTTCAACGGCTTTTTCCCTTGAAACCAAATCGATTTTGTTTTGCACGATTATTATGTTCTTTATTTTTTTTGCCTGCAGCGCAGTGAAATGTTCCTCTGTTTGCGGTTTTATTCCCTCGTTTGCCGCAATCACAAGAATCGCCGCATCAATTATCGCGGCTCCCGATAGCATCGTCGCCATAAGCATCTCGTGCCCGGGCGCGTCGACAAAACTTATGTAGCGATAGGGCGAGCATTTTTTTCCGGAATTTTTGTTTGTGAATCCTCCGTCGCATTTGTAAATTGTCATATCGGCGTAGCCGAGTTTTATCGTTATTCCCCTTTTCAATTCCTCGGAATGAGTGTCTGTGAATTTTCCCGTAAGTTTGCTTAGAAGCGTTGTTTTGCCGTGGTCTATGTGTCCCACGACGCCGACGTTTAATTCTGGAATATTTTCCGACTTAACCATGAAAATATTTGGATAAGGAGTTTTTAAGGTTTAGGATTTGTTCCTGCCCAACTCGCAACCAATCTTTTTACAAATCCCTCCTCCAATCCCCCGCCGCC
>JACQLK010000028.1 GCA_016204145.1 Candidatus Pacearchaeota archaeon
GTTAGCATCTAACCTTCTGTTTATAATAAATTTAGAAATAAAAATCAATCGCAATTCATCCGACGCCTTGAAAGGCGCGGATTTCTTGCGGAATCATTGAAAAATACGGCTAAAAGAAAGAAAAAATTGGGGAGAGGCATAAATTCAATAGAGAATCAGATAAAGTTGCACGAGGAAAAAAGAATGAAGGCGGAACAAAAGGGCAATATTGAATTGAAGGAATATTGCGAAAAAGAAATCAATGCTCTGATAAAAGCCGTGGAAAGGAAGAAAAAATCGTTTGAAAAAATATAAATTTTTCTTTAATCCAAAAATTTATCCGTTCAATAAACATTGATTCTCCCCGTCGAAGTGATAAACACCGTCGCTCCGCTTGCGGGCAACCCCATGCTCGTCGTATTTATTATTGCGTTGCAGGTCGCGGAGCCGGAAGTGTAAAAAGTCAACTTGCCTTTTCCAAGATTGCAATTTGAGCTTATTGTACAACTTTGTGACATATCAACCTGCCAATTTTTATTTATCCCGGGACAATTGCAAGAAGAGGTAAAATGGTAGATAGTGTTCGGGTCAGAAATCCAAAAGTCAGAGCCGTTTGAAGTTATTCCAGTATATCCGCTTACACCCGCCGCCACAGTTGAAAAACCGTCTGACTGATTGTTTCCACTTCTGTCAAAATGATATACAAAACCCTGATTATTATCAACAATCCAGAAATCAGAGTCGTTAGAATATATTCCTCCGCCATTTGTTGAGCCAGCAGAAGATATAGAAAATCCGGGAGTTCCAACTGCATTAACGGAAGTAATAGGTCCCGCACTCGTGTAATTTCCCCCGGTTTTATTAAGATGATATACAAAATCGTCCTGACCGTCGACAATCCAGAAATCAGAGTTGTTATAAAAAATATCATTTGGACTGGCACTGCCTATGACAGATGTTGAAAATCCTGCCTCGCAGTTTACTCCAGTGCAATTTGTTCCCGCTCTGTTGAAGTGATAAACAAATAAGTCAAGAGAATCAGTAACCCAAAAATCAGAACTATTTGTAGCTATCCCGAGAGAATTCCCTGAACCTGCACTTAATATTGAAAATCCATCACTAACGTTTCCTCCGGTTCCATTAAAATGATACACAAAATCTTTGCTACTATCCGTCGTCCAAAAATCAGAAGCGTTTGCTACAATCCCTTGAGCACTCTTGATTGACGGGAACACTGGACCGGATTCTAAAAATCCGTCTAAAGCGTTAAACCCGGATTTATTGAAATGATACACAAATAAAGTGTTGCCGCTACTAGAGTGGGTAATCCAAAAATCGGAATTGTTTGTTGCAATAGAACCGGGAATCAAGGATCCAACAGAATAAACCGGTGAAAATCCAGGATCTCCAATTGCATTAATGCTGCTTACTGGTCCCACACTAAAATTTCCTCCCGTCTTATTAAAATGATATACAAACCGGTCCCCCGAATCGGTAATCCAAAAATCGGAATTGTTCGTGGTAATTCCTCCAGCAAGAAGTGCAGATACGCCTGTTGCAGAAATTGAAAAACCGGGTTGCCCGATTGCATTAATAGAACTCACCGGTCCTGCAAAGGTATAATTTCCACCAGTGCTGTTAACATGATATACAAAATTATTAATGGCATCGATCCAAAAATCGGTAGGAGTTCCTCCCGATGTAACATTTGAAGTAATGCCAATTCTAGCAGCCCCCCCTATAGCAGACACTGAAAATCCATCAGAAATATTGTTTCCATTTCTGTCAAAATGATACACAAAATTATCAGTATTGTCAAGAACCCAGAAATCAGAACTATTTGTTGCAATCCCTGCAACATTAGCTGCTCCCGCGCTCGTTGTTGAAAATCCGTCGGATTGATTGTTTCCAACAGAATCAAAATGATATACAAATTTATCTGTGCCGTCTATAACCCAAAAATCAGAGTTGTTTGTTGCAATTCCTTTTATTGAAGTTGGACCACCCACCACAGGACCATTTGTTGCCGCAACAGAAAACCCGTCTCCGTAATTAAAATAAAGAGAAGACGCAACCCCAATTAAAAAAATCATTCCAAAAATAAAAAGACAAAAATTTTTTGCTTTCATTTTAATTTCTCCTTTGTTCTAATTTCCTGAACAAAATTTTCCGCTTTTTCTATTATGTTTCCCGCGAGAGAAAATTCGTCGCCCTCGCCAGAAAAGTTTATATATTCTAAACAATTGTCTCCATTTATGGCTGAGATTAAAATTAAAGTGGATGTTCCACCAGAACTAGCAGGAAAATTTGAAACCGCGTTGGAAAAAGTAGTGGAGCAGTTTACGAGAAGGGTAAGATTTTCTGTAATAGACGAAATCATGTCAAAGTCCAAATTGACGGATGAGCAAATAAACAAATTGTCATCTGAAGCAAAAGAAAGAACGGTTAAAAAACATGGCTGGTAGAAAATGCCGCATTTTTCTAAATTGATTGTTGATGCCAACATACTCTTTTCATTTTTTAAGAAAGATTCCACAAGAAGAAGATTGATTGAAGAATTGTTAAATCGCGAGACAGAACTCGTCTCGCCGCATTTCATGTTGCATGAGTTAAGAGTAAACAAGGACAAAATTATGCAATTATCTAATATCTCTTTTGGAGAATTTGAACTTACTGTTCGTTTGATAGAAGATGAAATTAATTTGATTCCGGAAGATAAATTTAAGGGTTTCTTATCTAATGCATCTAAACTTTCTCCGCATCCCAAAGATAAGCCGTATTTTGCTTTATCCTTGGCGCTTGATAAATGCCCAATTTGGTCTGATGAATCTGCCTTTAAAAGGCAATCGGAGATTAAGATATTCTCAACTTTTGAATTATTAAAACTAAATGAGTAATCCTCAAAATTAATTCTCTCTTTATTTTTCATCTCATTCACCCTGCGCATATTTTTCCTCCGGTTCTGAATGTGATGCAGTCAACGCCGGTGACATTCACAAAATCAAAAAGTTTAAATATGTGAGATCTGTTGACAAACGTATCATACTTGAGGACTAAAATGGTATCAATAACTTTGTCAATTCCTGAAGAACTTAAGCAGAAAATGGATAAGTCCAAATTCATTAACTGGTCGGCGCTAGCCAGAGAATCATTTTTAAAAAAAATGGAACAACTGGAAATATTGGATAAACTTGAAAAGGACTTTTCAAAGTCCGAATTAACCGATGAGGAATGCCTTAAACTTGGAAGGAAATTGAGGCGAATCATATCTGAGAAACACAAGAGGGCATAAATGGAACTGGTGGTTGACACAAGCGTTGTGTTCTCATTGTTCAAGTCCGATTCGTTTACCAATAAACTGCTAAAAGAATATGACTTGACATTATTTGCGCCTGAAGAACTTATAGAAGAATTATCCAAATATTCGGAAATTATCTGCGCCAAATCAAAGATTGCAAAAGAAAAGTTTTCAGAAGATGTTTCATTGCTCTCCAAATTTATAGAATTGAAAAATTCTCCACGCTCATTTGAAGACAAGGCAGATGGATTAATTTCGCACAAAACAGATGTTCCTTTTTTAGCGCTGGCACTGGAATTAAATATTCCAATCTGGTCCAACGACCCGCATTTTAAAGAACAATCGTCAGTTGAAGTGTTCACAACCAAAGAACTTGTTGACAAACTCAAATTATTAGGACATAAATTTTCAACTTTTTCATAATTCACCCCGCGCATATTTTTCCTCCTGTTTGAAATTCTTCTGAATTTAAATTGAGGCGTTTTCCGCGCCGATTTCTGAATGTGATGCAATCCAAACTTGTGATATTGTTTGAAGCAGTTCCATTACCGGCTAAAGAAAGTCCGCCTATGCTAAGATTTCCCGCGACACTCAACGTCGCTGACGGCGTCGCTGTTCCGATTCCGAGGTTGCTGTAATCTAATCCAATGCCGGACTTGCAGACATCATGCGAAAGTATTAAATAGTTAATTTTATCTTCTTCTTGTGAAGATAAAATGACCGAATTGAAAATTGAAGTGCCTGATGAATTAGAACTTGGGTTTAAAGAACTTAGCAAGGAAGAAATAAACTTAATGGTATCTAAAGCATTAAGAGAGAAAATATCAGAAAGGTTAATGTTTAAAGTTGCTGACGAATTATTAAAAGACAGCAAAATAACAGATGAATTGGCTCTAAAATGGGGTTCTGAACTCAAGGAGAGAGTTGCAAAAAGGCACGGGTTATAAACAGAAATGCCGGCAAAATTACCCAAAATATTGATTGTTGATGCTTCCATACTATTCTCTTTCTTTAAGACAAATTCCGATAGAAGAAGGGTTATTGAGAAATTATCCAACTTTGGATGCGCATTAATTTCTCCAAAGTATGTTTTTGAGGAATTGTCAAATAACAAAGAAAGAATAAAGAAATTTGGCAGGATAGATAATCTTGCATTCTCCTTTATTTTTTCATTGCTTGATATGAAAGTAGAGTCATTTTCAGAAGAAACGTATAAAGTATTTTTGCCAGAAGCTAATAAAATATCTCCGCATGGCAAAGACAATCCTAAAGATAGCCCATACTTTGCCCTTGCTTTAGCATTAAATTGTCCTATATGGTCGGATGAAAAAGCATTTAAACAGCAATCCAAAGTAAAAGTATATTCTACTTTAGAATTAATTAAAGAATTGGGATTAAAGTAATTTAAGCAACCCCTTTCTGTCTTTTTCAGAGATAAAGGTCTATTGAAATCAAGAATTAATATTCTATCCCCAAGAGAATTGCTTAATTTTTTATCTTCATAACTTTCCATCTCTTTTGTATTAGCCAGTATTTTACAATATTTTTTCATGTTAGTATTATAATTTATTTTCACCCCGCGCATATTTTTCCTCCTGTTCTGAATGTGATGCAATCCAGTCCTGTGATATTGTTTGAAGCTGAGTTGTTGCCCGCCAAACTAATCGCACCGACACTAATATTTCCGACGACATTCAGCGTAGCTGACGGCGAAGTCGTCCCGATTCCGACTCTCGCATTAGCAGAATCAACATACATCAGAGAGGAATTCCCTAAATAAACATTTCCGCTCAAATTGGAATTTCCAAAAACATTCAATAAATGCGTCGGTGAAACGGTTCCGACTCCGACGTTGTTTCCGTTTATATACAAGTCGTTTGCGTTCACTCCCAACCCGACATCGTCGCCGCTTATCCTGAACATCGGCGTCGCTTTTCCTATAAGGGTTGAGCCGAAAACATAAGAATCTGTCGTTATATTGTTGATTGTGAATCCGTTTTCGCTGGAACTCACTGCTCCCGCCGTGATTGAATACATTTCACTGCTTGCCGTATCTCTTAAAAATATGGATGTATTTCCGCTGTTCACGTTGTTTCCTGTTTTGAGAAAATGTCCCGATTGAACTGTATTTCCCGAGAGATTTGAGCCGCCGAAGACGTTCAACGTGTCTGTCGGGGAAGTCGTGCCGATGCCGACATTGTTATCCGAATCCCTTATGAACATTGCAAAAGTTGATTCAGAACCGTTGTTTAAAATTCCAAATCCGTTGTTCGTCGCGTCATATCTTAATCCCCTCATTATGTTTCCCCCCTCGTAAAAATACAAGTTTGTGTTTTTTCCGGTTATTGCCTTCAATCCCACCACCATATTATTTACAGTGCTTTCAAAAGAAGCCGGATTAAATCCCGTTGTCGTCACATTCAGCTCGTCTGTTGTTGAAGATGTTCCCACTATGTTTAGTTTATTTGACGGAGTTGTAGTTCCGATTCCGACATAACCGTTACTCTGCACAACAACGGAAGAATTTCCCAATGTAACATTTCCGCTCAAATTGGAATTTCCGAAGACGTTAAGCAAATGCGTCGGAGTTGAAGTGCCGATTCCGACCTTTGAATCATTTGCAAACAATGTTCCCGCTTGAATGGAAGAAAGATTAAGCATTGTGTTGTTGATAAGAGATTGAATTTCGGCGGTTGTGTTTTTGGCGAATCCGGAAATTAAATATCTGTTATCCCAAGTTGAGTTGTAAGTGTTGAAAGTTTGTAAGGTCTGATTAAAAGCGTATTGGGAGATGTTTGTTCCTGCAAGGAGTTGTTGAATGTTCGCCGTTGTGTTTCCTACTCCTGCTTGATTAAAGGCATATTGGCTTATGTTTGTGCCTGCTAATAATTCACGGATGTTTGCCGTCGTATTAACTCCGACAAATCCTGCGGTTTGATTTAAAGCGTATTGAGATATATTTGTTCCGACAAGAAGTTGCTGGATTTCCGCAGTCGTGTTCATGGCGAAACCCGATGTTGTTGTCGTAGTGTTTAAGTCCGCCAAAGAATAGCAATTCCCCGATGAGTCGCACAATCTCCCGTTGCTTTGCACGACAACAGAAGAATTCCCCAATGTTACATTTCCTGATAAATTCGTGTTTCCGAAGACGTTTAATAAATGAGTTGGTGAAACAGTGCCGATGCCGACATTTCCGTTGGCTAATATCCTCAAAGCCACCGTATCAACTGTTCCATCAAAGTTTGAATCAGTGGTTACAAAGAAACCGTCGTTGGCGTCATTCGCTGGAATTTCAAAGCCAATGTGCGCCGCGCTTGCTCCTGTTCCTGATGTAGTGATAATTGATGCTATTGTTGACCCCCCCACTGAAATTGTAGGTGCTGTGTTTGGTTTAAATTTAAAGTCAACCGCAGGTAGTGCGCTATCCTGAATATGTAACTTTGCCGTCGGACTCGCCGTCCCGATTCCGACCTTTGAATCATTTGCAAACAATGTTCCCGCTTGAATGGAAGAAAGATTAAGCATTGTGTTGTTGATAAGAGATTGAATTTCGGCGGTTGTGTTTTTTGCATATCCGCTTACTTGATTAAAAGCGTATTGGGAGATGTTTGTTCCAATTAAAGAATTAATTGTTTCTGCTGTCGTGTTTCTCATAAAACCGCTTGTGCTAAAAGTTGAAATATCGGTAACATTGTTTATGTAAATCGTTCCTGAGAAGTTTCCTTGTCCTCTAACATCCAATGTGTTTGATGGCGAAGTTGTGCCGATGCCGACTCTCGCATTAGCAGAATCAACATACATCAGAGAGGAATTCCCAAGATAAACATTTCCCGACAAATTTGAATTTCCAAAAACATTTAGCAAGTGTGTCGGGCTTGTCGTCCCGATTCCCAGCGTCGAGAAATACATGTTTGAATTATTCAATAATGCCTGAAGATTTGCCAATTTTGTCTGATTCAACACGTTTGTAATGTTTGAGTAATCCAAATTTCCTATAAAATTTGAAGCGTAAATATCTCCCGAAACATTCGCGTTTCCTCCGAGCCACAAGTCGTTCCACATTAAAGTTGAATTTCCCAAATCAAAAGTGTTGCTATACCCGGGATAAGGAAACAAGGAGCCGTTGATTTCAAGCTGATTTACCTGAATTGAAGAAATGTTGTAAAAATATCCCGCCTGCGCGTAAATGCTTCCACCCTGAATTGTCAGTCCTCCAACTTGCCAATTTCCGTTGAAATCAAATGTTCCCGTGACAGAAGTGTTCAGCGGCATGAAATATGTTTCAGAATATCCCGCGAGATATTTTGAATTGAAAGAATACGGCGTCCTCACGATTTTTGACGAGCTTTTCAAAGTCCCGTCGCGATAATAACATAAGTAGTATTGCGAATTGAAATCAATGTTCAAGTTTTCAAGATAATAACTCACAATTCCCCTCGCGTCCGTCGCCGCCGTCGTCGTGCTGTTGTAAACAACGCTGTCGCATCCGCTTGTTGTTGAAATGTTGAAATCAAATTTGAAAGTTCCTGTCAAAATTGTTCCGCTGTCGTCTCTTACTTGAACGTTGACGTGCAAATCGTCCGCAATCGCCGCCGCGGAGACAAAGTTTATTGCGACAATTAATGCAATGACAAATAATAAATTCAACCCCCCTCTTTTCATTCAAAACAAAGAGAAAAGAAATTTATAAATGTTATTTTCCGATTTTTCCGAGCGCGAAAGACAAAACAAAAAGAACGGCGCCGATTCCGATTGCAATGTATGCGTAATTGTTTATTCGCGAAATCACGCCGAGAACGATTTGTCCCGCAATATCCGCGGCAATGGGAAGATTGACTGAATTTATCGTCTTTGTCAAAATTCCCGGTATTAAAAATGTCGCGGGCAGAACAAAAATGCCGGCGATGAAAAAATCGATTCCGATTATTCTTGCTCCGGAATGAACCGAATCAAGCGACAAAATAAAAATCAGGACTGTTAGAAAAGCGAAAAGGAACATCAATCCGTAAAGGGCGAGTTGATAAATTTTCACAAATCCCCTTATTCTTGAAATGCTCTCATTCTGAATATTGAAGACCTTTGACAAATCGACATTTTCCCTGTCAAGAACCGTCACGTTTTTCTTTTCAAGAAACTCGTCCAGAAATTGCTCGTCGGTTTTTCCCGCCGCCTTGCACAAAGGATTTCCGCTTTCGTCGTATTCGCTTTCATTTGCCGCGCATTCCGGAATCTCATTTATTTTATCCTTGAAAAAATTTTTCAAATTTTCCCGGTCAATCTGCAAAGTCAAATTCAATTCTTCTGCATCGCCCCTGAGATAAGAAAGAAGATTTTCAAGAAGACCGTTCACGAGAAATTCCATTCCGCCGTCGGGCATCTTCACAAACGTCCCGCCCTGAAATTCCGAGAGGTTAATCGCGCCGTAGAAATCATTTTCCTTCAGCGCATCCTCGTAAATTTGCGGATGAAGAAGCGCGCTCAATCCTCCGAATAAAATGAGAAGTGAAACGGACAAGATGAGAAACAGGGAAATAAAACCCGTAAGAATGCTTTTTATCACGCCCATTTCAATTATAAAAAAGCGTTATTTATAAAAGTTGCATACAGGGGATTTGTTTAATAAATGACTCTGTTTGATTTCATTAGCAAGATTAAATTATAATTTGCCTCGCTTCGCTTACAACGATTAATAAAAAATGATAATATAAACCATTTTCATTAATATTAATTTTCCAGAATCAAGGGGCGAACAACTTTGCGATATATTGAAGTTATTTTGGGATTAACATTTGCTTTGCAGGGTGGGCGGCGAGCAATTTTGCGAGACAAAAATGCAAACTCACAACGAGCGGAGTTGCGAGTTAGGGGAATGGCGGCGGGACAATTTTTTGTTCAGAAAGAAAAACAAAATCGGAATTTTTAAACAGAGCCATCAACAGCTTTTTAAACAAATTTCGGCAATTGTTTTTATAAGAAAATGCCCCAAGACATTTTTGAAGTAAAATGGATTTAGGGGCGGAACGAAGTGCAACCCGTTCGTCTAAGACGTGAAAACGTCAAACCGACCGGAGAAACGGAAGCCCCGTTCGTCTAGAGGCCAAGGATATCACCCTTTCAGCTCACGAAGTGAGATGTTGAGAAAATCCGAAGGATTTTCGATTCAAATGCGAAAGCGATTCTCAAAAAATGAGAAAGAGCGGTGGAGACCCGGGTTCGAATCCCGGTCGGGGCGTATCGCGGCTGGAAGCCGTGCGGGGTTCGCGTGGCATCCGACGCAGAATTTTCGAATCCGAGCACGTTTGCGAGGAACAAATAAAAATAATCTCCCGAGAAAGCGTGCGAGCAGATCGGGGCGTTCCCAACAAAAATTTATAAATTTCCTTTGCCGATGTTTGGGATGGAAAACGGGCTTAAGGGAATCATCGCCGTCGTGATGGTTATCGTCGTTCTTTTTGGAATTCATTTTTTGACAGTTCCAAAACCGGACAATACCGATATTTTGGCGGTCGAGGGAAGTTTCGGGATAGACGAGATCGGGGTCTTTGGAAGCGGCGTCGCCTCCATTCCCGCGGCGAGCGAATATGCGACTTATAATATTGAAATAACCCGCCGCGAATTCATCCCGAGAAAACTCGAGATAAAAAAAGGCGACAAAGTAATTTTTGCGAACAAGGGTTCAAGTCCCGTCTGGGTTGCGAACTCCGAAGCTGAAAATTGCGGGACTCCGGATGAGGAGAAAATTTTCGGGGACTGCAAAGAATTAATCACCGGAGAAAAATACAGTTTTATCTTCGGAGAAACAGGGACATGGAATTACGAGGACAAATTAAATCCGACAAAAACCGGAACAATAACTGTCAGATAAAATGAAAACGAAAAAATGGAATTACGCAATAAGGTTGTTGGAAATCGGAATAGCATTCTCCTTTTTTTACGTCGCGATTTCATCTTTGATAAATCCTCTTCCGTGGAGCGGATTCTTTCCGAGTTTTTTCACCTCGATAATTCCGACAAAAATATTTATGCCGGTTTTTTCCGTTTATGAAATTGTTCTCGGCCTTTGGCTTTTGTCAAACAAAAAAATATTTTACGCCGCAATCCTTTCGGCATTGACGATGGCGGGAATAGTGGTTTTCAATTTGCAGGGAATGGACATTGTTTTCAGGGACGTAACAATTTTCTTCGCGGCAATCGCGCTTGCGGTTTTGACTGGAGACAATCAGTAGGACTTTTCAACTGATCCTTTTATTTTAAAATAAGCGCCGTTTATCCTCGGAGTCATTTCTTGATTTGGTTCAAAAGAATCAAATCCGTCTTGTCCGCAGTCCCTCAAAATTGCGGAGTTCAGGCGGTTTCTCAAATTCCGCGGAATTTCCTCGCTGTTCAAAAAATTTTCAATCTCTGATTTTTTAACCATGAGAATTTGGAAAAATGCCGGTTTAAAAATTTTGCGAATTAACAAGTTTTAAATATAATAAATCAAAATTAGTTTAGCGAGCCTATAGCTCATGAGGGGCACATCCCCTTACACTAACCCCTATTTTAAAAAAGGTTAATTCGCTATAGACTTAGAAAACGAGCCTATAGCTCAGCCTGGTTAGAGCACCGCTCTTATACGAATATAATCCAAACGGGTTGTAATCTCTTGGAAAATTCTGAGAGAGGCGGGGGTCCGAGGTTCAAATCCTCGTAGGCTCATAAAAAGGATTTGAGAGAATCGGTTTAAAAAGTCAGGGAAAGTGTGTGAGAGAAAACCGCCGACGCTAAATCCGTCAGGATTTACTTTGTCTTTGGTTGTCTTCATTCAAATCCTCGTAGGCTCATGAGTTTGTTTAATAAGCAGTCGCTGTTTAAAATCTCAAAAATAAAAAATTAAATTGGCTCATTCCGTTCGCTATTGATAAAAGATGATAATCATAAACTGCGTTTTATGTTAATCTATTTTTAAAGGGGGTTATTGTAAGCGAAACCTTTGGTGTCCTTCAAATCCGAGCGAAGAGAGCATATTTTGCATGGATTTCAATTTTGTTTAATAAGCCCCAAATTTTTTAAACAAAGCACGGTAAACATAAATATTTTAAAGTTAGAATGTCTGTAATACTATGGTTTTCAAGCGCGAAGTCATGGCTTTATCACATTATTGCAACGAAATTTTAAACAGGGCTCACAAACATTTTAGAGAAGATATTCCAATCAATGTCCCCTCCGTTATGGAGAGCAAATCGCTTACAAATTTGATTAATTCCATAGAAACAGCGTATGGAATTCCAAGATGGAAAGAATTTAGGGAAGATTATGAAGTAAAAAATGAGGAAATTATTCACGCCTACGATATGTTGATGAAAGAATGCCGCTTTTTTGGATACGATCCTTCTGAACCGAATTCTTCTATTGTCAAAATAGTAAATTAGTTTATGAAAAGATTTATAAAATAAATAAACTATCGTTAAACATGAAAAAAGCGATGACATTGATTTTGCTGTCTTTCTTGTTAATGGGAATCATGATAAATTCTTTTGTCGTTCTTGCCGATGAAAACGATTCTGGAGATTCCGGAAGTAATAATGTTGCGACAACAATCGATGATGAAGCGGAAATTGAAGACGATTCCGATGAAGATCAAACAAGAAGCGGATTAACGGAATTCCAAAGAGAAAGATTGAAGGAATTTAACAAAGAAAAACTTAAAAAAGAATTCCGAGAAAACGGAAACAGGGTGAAAGTTGAAAGGGAAGTTGAAACCGAAGACGGAAAAATCAAGATAAAGATAAAAAAGGAGATAATCGATGCCAACGGAAACAAAAGAGAGATAAAAATAGAGATTGAGGAGGAAGACGGAAAAAGAAAAGTCAAGGTTGAAGGAAAAGAGGAATTTGAAACCGACTTGAACATAAGCAGCAACGAATCGGAAATCGAGGCGGAAACGTCCGACGGAGAAAGGCACAGAATAAAAATTCTTCCCGACAGAGCGGCGCAAATCGCAAGAGAGAGAATAAAAGCGATGAACATTTCTAATTTGACTCTTGAGGAAATAAAAGAAAGAAATGTTCCAAGAGTTGTTTACAATATTCAGACAAACAAGAACGGAAGATTTTTGGGTGTCTTCAAACTGGCGATGAAGACAGAGACGCGGATTGATCCTGAGACGGGAGAAGTTATTGATGTAAATGCCCCATGGTGGGCATTCCTTGTAAACGAGCAGGACGAAACAATTCCTCCTGAAACAAACGAGACGACGGATGCAATAACTGATGCCACGACGGAGATGCCTGTTGTTAATTCAACTGTGAATGAAACAGAAGTTGTCAATGCGAGCGCTTGATTTAGAAAAATGGACAAAATAAACGCAAACAAACTCGGACTGGTTCTGGGAATACTTCTTGCATTGGTTCATTTCTTATGGATTTTGATTATTGCGTCGGGATTTGCAAAGCAATTTCTTGACTATGTTTTGTCGCTTCATTTCATAAGCGATGTTTATTCAATCGGTCCGTTTGGATTTGGAACTGCCGCAATACTTTTAATTTTCACTTTTGTTTCAGGATATGTCATCGGGTTTGCTTTCGCAATGATTTGGAATATGCTGAAGGTTTGATATTTTGTTCCTTTTATTCGAAAACACGCCCGCGAAGATAAAGGTTAGATTTTTAAGTTTCTAAATCTTGATTCCATTTATTACTCAAATGAAAAAGAGAAATCCCAGAATCGCTTTGGCTCCGATAAGATATTTTGACATTTCAAAAACCGACAATCTTGAAAAAATAAAAAAATATATCGGTTTGGCAAAAAAAGCCAAAGCAGACATTGTTTGTTTTCCGGAATCAACGATTCATAAAAATAAAATTCTTGACTTAAACGGAAAATATATCCGGCAGATAAGGGAAGAGTGCGGGAAAAATTCAATCTGGTGCATTGTAACAGAGGACATGAATTTCAACGGAAAATCCCACAATATCGCCTTATTGATAAACAGAAAGGGAGAAATAGCTGGGAATTACAAAAAAATTCATTTGTACGGGGACGCCGACGAATTAAAGTCAGGGCAGAAAATCGGGGTTTTCAAGACGGATTTTGCAAAAATCGGAATCGTGATATGCTGGGATTTGGCGTACCCGGAGCTTTTTAAAAAAATGAAAAAAGCCGGCGCGCAAATCGTTTTCTGCCCCGCGGAATGGTGCTACGAGGAAAAAGCGCACGACAAAGAGCACAAAAAAAGAGAAATGGAAATCCTAAAATCCCTCGTCAAGGCAAGGGCGTTTGAAAATCTTTTCTTCGTCGCGCTGTGCAATCCGCTGCACGACAGAAAGGATTTGGTTTCATATTCCGCAATCGCCTCCCCACACAAAATCCTGAAAGAATCCGCGGACAGCGAGAAACTTTTGATTTCGGAAATAAATCTCAAGGAAATTTCAAAGTTCAAAAAAATTTATCCGTTTTGACTCCATTTTGAGACGCTACTCCAAAGCATGTTCTATTGCGTTCTTTCTATAATGTCTCGCCCCATTATCAACATTCTCAGCCATTTTATATAATCGGGTGAATTCCGACCTTATTTGATTTGGTTTAGTTTGTAAATCTTCAAATTTCATAGCATTTCTTTCCATTTCATCTCCTGTTAACTTCCTAGCATAGAAAATACCTCCAACTCCTGCAAAAAATGGAATAAATCCAATGCCAAATTTAATAAGGCCATCGGATAGTGATTCTGGAGGATATTTTGAGAATATCATTGGTTCGGTCATAAATGTCAATGTTATCCCTGCAGAAACAGCAAGCATGCCTATCGTGCCGTACAAAGGCGTATAATTTCTCATCAAATTATGACCCCTTTCATATTCTTCTCTAACTTTTTCATAAACTAAACTAGTTCTATCAAAAGATTTTTCTGCAAAATCGTCCAATACTTCAATTAATCCTTCTGGACACTTTCTCATCTTTTCTGGTTCTTTCTTTTTAGAAAAAGCCGGCACAAAAGATCTTGACGTCGTAAATAAGCCACAATGTTCTTTTCCTGCATCAGGCCAAACTCCGTAAAAATCTAGAACTTTCTCTTTAAATAAGATCTTGCCGCGAATTACATCCTGAACTAAAGGGTTATCTCTATGTCTATCCAGACATGCAACTTGTTTAGATATATCCTCTAAACCTTTCTGACTAATTTCGTTTTCCATAAAATCCCCATAAAATAATCATTTTTAATATTTATATCCCCCTGCAGGGGGTATTTATAGAAAGTATTTTAAATGCCAAACAATTCATGATAAAATGCACGAGGAAGAATTGAAGAAAATAGGGCTGACAGACGGAGAGGCGAGGGTTTATTTGGCTCTTTTAAATTTGAATTCAAGCACAGTAGGCCCAATAGCAAAAAAGTCAAAAGTTGCCTACTCCAAAATTTACGAGGTTCTTGAACGACTGCTTGAAAAAGGGCTTGTAAGTTACATAACAAAAGAAAAAACAAAATATTTTCAAGCGCTTGAACCCGGAAGATTAAATGAATATATTGAAAAAAAGAAAATAGAATTGGAAAAAAATGAAAAGGACTTGGAAAATCTGATTCCGTTGTTGAAATCACACCTAAACAAAGAAACGGCGCGGGAAGCAGAGATATTTGTCGGGGAAAACGGGCTTATGACCGCGCATGAAATTCTTCTTGAAAAAGCCAAAGAAAAATCAAAGCTAAGATTTTTTTACATATTTAATCCCGAATATGATGAAAGAGTTTATGATTTCTTTTACGGAAGATTGAATTTTAACGGGAAAAAAACAATCCCGATGTTGAAACAAAAGAAAATGAAATGGCTGGGAATAATAAACGGGGAAAACATAAAGAAGAAATTCAAAAAATATCCCAAATTAATTGTTCAAAGGCGCGCGAATTTCCCGATTCCCGGAAATATAGACATAACCGACAATTCCGTGCTGATAGCGGTATGGTCTGACGACCCCATGGGAATTTTGATACAGTCAGAAGAAACAGCCAAAAATTTCAAGGATTATTTTGATTCGGTATGGAAAATAGCCAAATAATTTTTACCGCCGATTTTTAATCTTTCCCTTCAAAAAAATCAGAGTTTCCTCTATCAATTTCTCTCTCTGATTTTCAAAAAAATCAAATCCCGGCTCGGCGTTAACTTCAAGGACAACCCACTTTCCGTCTTTTTTCAAGAAGTCAATTCCGCAAACGCTTATTCCCGAAACCTTTGTCACTTTTTTAATTATTTTCTCCAGTTCGTCGTCAATCGTGAACTCCTCCAGAGTTTTTGAATGTTCTCCCGTCGCTTTCCAGTCCTTTGTGTTTTTCACCGCGGTCTGAACAATTTTTTCTCCCACAACAGTGACTCTGTAACACGGAGAATGAATAAGCTCTTGCGCTATAATCGGCAAACGGTCGTCGCCCTTTTCCCAAAATCTTTTTATTACTTTTCTCGCATCATTCGGATTGTCCGCCTTGTCAACATATTCTCCTCTTGTCCCGGAAACTCTTTTTAGAACAACCGGCCATTTTCCAAACGACTTGAGCTGCTCAACCGCTGTATTAATGCTCTCCGAAAGCAAAATCGTCTCCGGAGTCGGGATTTTGTTTTCCTTGCATTTCAAAAAAAACATCCATTTGTCCTCGATGTAGTAATAAATTTTCGACGGGTCAATGACTTTTCCGCCGAGTTCCTCGATTGTTTTGACAAGTTCTATCGCGATTTCCTCGGCGCTGTTGTTGAAGATTATGTCGCATCTTTTTATTTCATTTTCAATTTCTTCTTCATCAAGATTGTCAAATGCGTTGAACATTACCATCTCTATGCTGTTTTTTTTCGCAAGCCGCAGAAAAATCTTTTCGTCTCTTTGGAGTTTTTTCTCGCAATAGATGTATCCTATCACCGCTTTTTTCATTTAAATCCATGGAAAATAAATATTTAAACTATTGCAGCATCTTTACCATATAATTCCCTTCCAATTCGTATCCGAGATTTCTGTAATACTCCCTGACGCCGACGCCGGAAATCACTGAAATTTTTTTTATTCCGTTTTTTCTTGCTATTCCCTCTGCTTTTTCCATTAAAAGTTTTCCAAGTCCCTTGTGCTGTTGCGAACCAATGGATTTTTCGCCGAGAGCAATCGCCTGTCCGTAAACGTGGAGCTCGCGAATGATTGCTTTACTGTTCGAAATCCTCAGTCTCAGCAATCCGAACAAAATATTTTCATCATTTACAAATTGCAGAAAAAATTCCTTTCCTTCGCTTGCGTTGTATTCTAGGATTTTCAATTTCAAATCAGAGCCGGAGATTTTATTAAATCCTATTTCGCGCATTCTTATCTCTCCGATCTTAATTTTATTTTTTCTTAAATTCAATTCAATATCCTTTCTCAAATCAAGTTTTTCAACACCATCAATTAATTTTTCTTTAGGAAACTCCCTCATCACTCTCATGACTCTGCAATATTCGGGAATCATTTTCATCATTTTTTCAAGAATTTCCCGCGTTTGCTTCTCGCTGTACGGCTTGAATTTTATTTTCTTGTAAATTTTTTCAAGCGGAGAATCGGAAATTATTTGGCACGGATAAATCTTCAACTGGTCCGGACGGAAATTTTCATAGTCAAAGATTTTCTTGAACAATCTCAAGTCCTTTTTTTCGTCGCTTCCGGGAAGCCCAGGCATTATGTGATATCCTACTTTGAATCCGGCGTCTTTCAGTTTTCTCGTGGCTTCGACGACGTCTTTAACTGAATGTCCGCGATTTGTTTTTTTGTATAATTTATCGTCCGGCATTTGAACGCCTATTTCAACGCGAGTGCATCCGTATGACAACATCTTTTTTATGTCTTCGGCGGAACAATTGTCCGGGCGATTTTCAATGCACATCGCGACGCACCGATTTTTTGCGGTTTCATTTATTTTTTTCGCTTCTTCCAAATTTTTTGAGTCCTTTCCATTGAGCGCGTCAAAACATTTTTTTATGAATTCATCCTTATACTTTTCCGGATATTGCATGAAAGTTCCGCCGAGTATTATTAATTCTATTTTGTCCGTCGGATGATTCATAAGATTCAAGGTATTTAGCCGGTTTTCAACTTGGGCGCGAGGGTCAAATCTCAAAACCAAAGCACGCATTATCGCCGGACTTTTGTTTGTGTAGCTTTGGGGAACAAATTCTCCGCCCGGGCAGTAAATGCAAGTTCCGTGAGCGCATTTTCTCGGCTTCAAAACCACGGTCAAAGGCGTCACACCGGAAATCGTCCTTACCGGCTTTTTGACCGCGGGAATTTGTTTTTGCATTTTAATTTAAATATTTATAAAATTTATTTTAGAATTATTATTTGCTTTACATAGGATTATATTTTTCGTTCTTGGAATAACTGCCAAACCCATAACGCAATTTTCATTATGATAAATGCCGTCGCCTATTCTAACAATTCCCAACTCATTAAAACCTTCCAAAATTTGTTTTAAATGTTCTAAAGAACCGCCAGCCGCAAAACCAGAAATTTGGGAATTATTTTTTATTGATAGCATTTCATTCAAAGTTGATTTTAAATCTTCTCTTACTTTATAATTTTGTTCACGCCCGGAATTTCTATGAGAAAGAGATGCTAAGTTGTCCGAAAGCAGAATTGTTCCGCAACAGGACATATATCCTTCGCTCCATAATGGTTTGTTTGAAATAATTGTCTCTCCTTCTCCCCCTCCAAATTCCGGCCCAAATGAATTGTACCTTACCTCTTTGCCAAATTTTTTTGTTAAGTAATAAGATGTTCTTAATCTAATCTCCGAAATTCCCATAAAAAATCCAAAAATTACATTTTAATAAAGGTTTCCCTGAATTTTTTTATTCCGGCTTTGTATGATTCCTGTGACTCGTCGTTCTCGTCGTTTGTGTACTGCCAATTCCAGCACAAATTGTTTATCACGTTGAATCCGAAAAATTTCAAAACTTCCTTCTCGGTTTTTACGACGTTTTTTCCGTTCCAATTCTGTCCTACGAGAATAATTCCCGCATCAATATTTTTCACGATGTTTTCCTCGCCGAGAGTCGTGTGCCTGTTTTCAATCCATGTCAATCGCTCAATCAATTTTTGATAAATTGAATTTGCCTGCCCCCATCTTACGCTGCTGAAAAACACGACGCAATCCGATTTAAACAGCGTCTTGGAAATTTTCCACAACTCATCATCCTTGTTGTTAATGCTTGCAAAGCAGCGATGAAAACCGGAGGGATTTTTTGTCTTATTTTTAAGCAACGCCCCTGTAACCCCACAATTATTTCCCTTTGCCGTTGAAACGTTTCCTTCGCACGGATAAATCGCGAGTTTGGAGGCGTCGATTATTTTTGCCTTGTTTCCAATTTTCTTTTTTATCAAGTGCGCAAGCCGCGAGCTTTTAGGAATATCTTTTTCTCCGTTCCAACGGTTTGAAGTCGTAAGAAATAAAACCCTTTTTTTATTTTTCAGATAATTTATTGTGCTTTGAAGTTTTTTCCTTTCCGCGGCAATTCTCTTTTCCATAATTATTTGAATGAAAAGTGTTTTAAATTGTTTATCTTTTAGGAATTTATGAAAAATCAGCAGGAAGTTTGGAATTCAATTGCGGTTCCGTGGAAATCATTTAGGGTAAATCCAATTCCTGAAGTTTCCGAGTTTTTAAAAAACAAAAATGGAAAAATTTTGGATTTGGGATGCGGAAGCGGGAGAAATTTTACAAAAGTCAACGGAAAAATTTACGGGGTTGATTTCTCGGAAGAAATGCTGAAGCATGCAAAGAAATTCGTGGAAAAAAACAAATTTGACGTTGAACTCGCAAAAGCAGAGGCATTTGATTTGCCTTTTAAAAACAATTTCTTCGACGCCGCTATTTGCGCCGCGGTTTTGCACTGCATTCCCGACGCTGAAAAAAGAGAAACGGCTTTGAGAGAACTGTTCCGTGTTTTAAAGCCGAATGCAGAAGCATGGTTCTCTGTTTGGGACAAAAATCAGAAAAAATTCAAAGATGCGGAGAAGGAAATTTTTATTCCTTGGAAATACAAGGGAAAAGAATACAACAGATATTATTATTTGTACGATAAAAGAGAATATCTTGATTTGCTGAAAAAAACAGGATTTGAAATCATTCAAGCAAATAATTCCGAGAACCCGAACGGTTTTAATTCAAAGAGGAACGTTGATGTTGTCGCGAGAAAATCGGGCTGATTTTAAAATAAACGTCTAAAGCTAATTTGTCCCGCCGCCAATTCAAAGGAAATTTATATTAACACCCATTATATCTGGTAAAATTATTTCTTAACAATCTTCATCATATCCATGAGCGATTTTTTCTCAAAATCAATGATTTTCTTTTCCTTCAAATCAATTCCGACTTTCAAAAGCCCGAGCATTGAAATAAAAATCGTGCCCGTGAAGATGTCTTTTCCATTAATCCTTTGAAGCGAAAGAATTATTTTCTGTATTTTATTTTTCACATTCTCCTGAAACATTCTTTGCGAAATCATATATTCAATTTCCCCGAAATCAACGTCGGAATTTATTGAGAGTTTCTCCGGAACTTTATTTTCAAAATTTTCAAGCGGCACTTTTTTCATCTCGGAATTCATCTGAAAACTTATCATCTCTTTGCTCTCGGGAACAAAATAATCAAAATGCACTTCGTTTTTCCCGTTTTCCTTGTCAATCGTCAAAAATATTGAACACAAATATGCGCTTTTATTTTTCTCTTTAAACTCGTTGAAATCACCAAAAGAATCCAGCTTTTCCTCGTAAAATTGAAGATTCATTTTTTAAAATCTCCTTTTAACAATTCCCAGTAATACGCATCTTTCTTTTTTCCCTTTTTTATTAATTCTTCCTTTAATATCCCAACTTTTCTAAAAACGAATTTTTCAAAAAGCTTGTTTGAGCCGGTGTTTTCAAC
>JACQLK010000034.1 GCA_016204145.1 Candidatus Pacearchaeota archaeon
ACTTTTCCAAACGAAATCATGGGGACACCATCATCTTACCACACACCATCATCTTACCACTACCTTCTTACCACCAAAACCATTGTCTAAATCAAAATCATTGTTTTTTTACAGCAATATTTATAAATCGGTTTTAATTCAAACAGAAATGCAAAAGAATCCGTTTAACGCGATTTTGGGGAAAATGATTGTGACAAAAGAGGGAAAACGCTTGGGTTTTGTCAAAGACGTCACATTTGAGACAACCTCCGGCGAAATTATTCATATTGTCGTCAAGGACGCAACGCCTTACACAAGAAACCTTAACCTTGAAAAAGTCGGCTCAAACGACCTTCTCATACCCTATAATTCGATAATCGCGATAGGCGACTTCGTAATAATTTCCGAAGAGGATTTGATATAAATAAATGAAGAAAAAGTTTTTTTGGCATATTCTCCTTTTAATTTCTTTTACCTTGTAAACTACCTAAATATTTAAAAATTAAACCCCCATTTTAGTTGATGGTTGAATATGAGGGCGGTTCCAGGGAAGGAATTGGTGATTTGGTTGATAAAACAATTCGATTTTACGTTTCAAATAGGACCGATATGTCCGAGCTTAAGGAACCGGCATATTCTCAATATCAAAGTTTAATCAAAGCGTTTAATGAAATAACACCCGTTCAAAAACACAGCCATCTTTCCGGAAACGTCCGGCGCTTTTTTGGATATGTTTAATTCTTAATTTTCATTTAAATTCAATATCCCTTTTAGTTTTAATCATATAAATCTTTAAAAATTTTTCACACAAATATTTAAATATCCTTATTTGGAATTATTAAAATGAGATACGCCGGAATTGTTTTCAGCAAGATAGAAGCCGAGAAATTCGAGCAGAAAACAGAGGGAAACATACAGGTAAATTCAAATTTCAACCTCGGCAAGATTGCAAAAGAGGATTTGGGCAAGGACGCAAAAAAGCCGATTTTCAGCTTTGAGTTCACCTACATTCTTAAATACGACAAAATCGCGGAGATTTCTTTCATGGGAAAAATTTACATTGAAATAGACGACAAAGATCTGATAAAAGAGCTTGAAAAGGAAAACGCGCGCGTCACAAACAAGGAGCTGAGCAAACTTATCCTTGACGTCGTTCTCGCGAGAACCCATGTTGAATCGCTGCATCTGGAGGAAAAACTCAACCTTCCGTTCCATATCCAATCGCCCCGTGTTACAATTGGAAGCAAGGAATAATCGCAAATAATTTTTCCGTTTTCTCCGAATAACTTTTAAAACGGATTTTGCTTGTTATCTGATGCAAATTTCCAACGAAAAAAAAGAAAAAATCTCCGAGCAAATACTCTCATTCCTTTATTTGCGCTATCCAAACCCCGCATTTACCTCGCAAGTTGCAACGGAGATCGCCCGCGACGAGGAATTTGTCAAGACATTGTTAAATTCTTTGAAAGACAAAAAAATTATTTCTGAAATCAGGAAAAATGCAAAGGGGATTCAATACCTCAGAAGAACGAGGTGGAGGATGAACGACGGCGTCTATCAAAAATACAAGGCCCTTTCAAAACAAATTCCCGACAACAATTAATTTTTTATACCTTCCCTATTTCCATTTATATGGATCAGATTAAGGACGCGTTTCAAAAAGTTAAAACAGATATATCCTCTCTCAGGGATGAATTTGAGCTGCTTAAAAGCGAGTTTTTTTTGATTAAGGATTCGCTTGACGACGTCCTGAATTCTCTTAAAAGTATGAGAAATTCTCAAAAAGACATTCCAACAAACCAACAGATAAATCCAACAGGTGCTTCAGCAAATCCAACAAACCAACAGATAATCCAGCACATAAATCACCCCTTTAACCGTTTAAAGGGCGAAAATAAGCATATCTCCACTGGAAATGAAGGGGTTCCAACAGACAGACAGACAGACCAACAGACAGACAGACAGACACTAAAAGACCAATTTTCCGAGGAAAAAGAGAATTTTATAGATAGCGCCGCTAATTTATTCGATTCTTTGGACAGCGTAAAGAAAGAAATCCGGCTTAAATTCAAAAAACTTACAGAACAGGAAGTCGTCATCTTTTCGGCGATCTATCAATCAGACGAGGAGTTTGGACAGTCCGATTACAAGTCACTTTCAAAAAAACTGAACCTTACCGAAAGTTCAATAAGGGACTATGTCGGGAAACTCATTAAAAAAGGAATCCCTGTTGATAAAAAAAAGATAAACAATAAACAAATAGTTCTTACAATCTCCCCGACTCTTAAAAAAATTGCAACCCTCCCAACAATACTCAAATTAAGGGAATTATAATTAATTCTTCGGTATACCAAATAACTTTTATTCTCACTTTTTGAGATTATACCTTTTTTCTTCCCCTAATTTTCATTTTCCATTTTTACATTTCCAAACCGGATTTTTTGAATCAGACATTCTCTCACTTTTTGCATTTTTATCTCTAAAATTTGCCTTTTTTCTTCAATTTCCTCACTTTCTTGCCGGTAATTCATTCTTTTTCCCTCTTTTTAACTCTCACTTTTGGCTTTTTGAGCAGTTTTTCCCTCATTTCCTCAGGTATAAACACTCTTTTTTTGCCATTTTTCTCAGTTAACTCCTCAATTAATCCGTTTCCCTTTTGTTTTATCGCATTAATTTGTCCCCTTATTGTTGATCTCTCTTTTCCCAAAACTGCCGCAATATCATCATAACTTAGTTTCATATCCGAGTTTATAAGCACCCAAATTATCGCTCTTTCAGATACTGAAAATTGGTTCAAATTTGGTGTTTGAACAGCTGTTTGAACAGCTGTTTGAACAGGATAAACAGCTGTTTGTTTATTAAACACCTGTTTAGTTGTTTTAAACACCTGCGGATTTCCGATATTGCTTACTATGGAAAGCGCGTTTTTTATTCCCTCTATCTCGTTTTTTATCGACGACAAATCTTCTTTTATCTCCTCAATTTCTTTTTTTTGCAAATTTTTCTCCGAATCAAGGTGTTTAATCCATCCGGCAACACTGTGAACATCTTTTTTTACAGAATCAAAACTTTTTTTTGTGTCCTCTTTTACTTTCTCAATCTCTTTTTTATTCGAAAAGAACCAAAACATATTATTTTCTGTGAAGCCCGGTTTAAAAATCTTTTGTTTCCGTCGGATAAAACAAACTTTTCCACTCGACAATCGGAAATTTTCCCCTATTTTTGCCGTAAAAAATTAACCAAAAAATGGCAAAAAACGTGAAAAAAGTTGGACAAACAGCTGTTTAAACAGCCGCAAACACCCTTAAATAAACTTAAACAGGTGTTTAAACAATCTAACTTAGGTAACCTAAGTGCACAAAACTCCGGAAAAATAAAAATTAATGAAAAAATTACGCAGGATTTATAAATTCCCTTAAATTTCAATCGCAATGCCAATCGCAATGCAATGGCTTTTTCATCGAGGGGAAAACTACAAAAAAGAGCTGAAAAAACAAATTCGTCTTTTAATTACCTTCACACTGGGTCTTACCATCGCTTTTACCTGGCGTCAAACAATCTTTGAACTTTCCGAGGATATTATTAAGTCCGTCTTTGGCGTCAAAAGTGCGGTTTCCCTGAGCATTTTTGCCTCGTTTTTCATAACAATTTTCAGCGTCGGGTTAATATATTTATCTTCGTTTTATCTAAGGGAGAAGGAATAATTTCCTTATTAATCTCAACTCGGAAGCTTTAAAATATCTGATTTCCTGTTTATTTTATTAAGGAGGTGTTTATGGCAAAATTAACTGCGTGGATAATGACAGGCATCGGAGTATTGCTGCTGCTTCAGGCCTCCAACTTGCTTCCGGCCCTTACTCAATACAACGTGTGGCTGTTGGGACTCGGCTGGCTCGTCGCAGGCGTGGCAAAACTTATCCGGGCTTACAACTACAAAAAAGGGAGATAACCCGAAAATTCATTTGTTTTATTTTTTATTAAGCTAACCTAAATGCACAACACTGAAAGTCAAGTGCAATAATATTTAAAAGTAGATTGTTTCTTTTCTAAGGCATGCACAAGGACAAGAATGGTCAACTTTTGAAGGAGGGGTTTTACATAAAGGATACTCTTGGAGGATTAGTCCTTTACTTTACGGGAAAATACGACGCCCAAGGAAATGCAATTACAGAAGGACACGCTGAATTATACGGTTATCCCGAATCAAAAACTTGTGAATGGAAATCCTTTACGTCTGTTGAAGATTATCTAGAGCATGCCCGAGGTCTTGTGGAGGTTATTAATTTAAATTGTGCCTGGTTGGAGAGGAAGCAATCGCAGCTTGAAAAAGAAGCGAACAAACCTAACCTTAGTGCACAAAACAAGATTCCTCAAGGTCTAGAGCCGGTTGTTGATTCAACTTTGCCCTTTGATGATCCATTAAGATACGCCGCAAGGCCAAACCCTTCCCCAGAAGATGATATTCCCTTATAATTTCCCTTCAAACCCAATTTACACATAAAACATTCGTACAAGATGTATTAGCGGAACCATTTTGAAAAGACCTTTTTGGGCGTTAAAATTGATTTTTGGCGGAAAACCCTGATGGAAGAAGGGTTTGGAGCTTGATTGCTAATTGTTATCTAGGACTAAGGGGGAAAGTGAAATTATACCCTAATCTCCTATGGAGATATTTGTTCTGGAATAAAGAACGAAAGGTATATATATTTGTTCGCATATAGAAAACATATGGAGAAAGAAAAAGAAGACTTACTTTTAGGTTTTGTAACTAATCAGATTGCTTTACTACCTTCATTATCAACACAATATATCCGAGGATATCCAAATAGAATTAGTTTTTTAAAATTAAGATCAATATTAGAGCGTTTTGTAACTTTTGGAAAAGACAATGAACGGATAATTTTAATGCCAGGTTTAAGGGGCATTGGTAAGACCACACTTCTTTTTCAGCTATATAACATTTTCAGAGATAACCTAAAACCAAATCATATAGTCTATTTTTCATGTGATATTATCTCAAAACAATTTAATTCAAATTTACAAGAAGTCATAGAAGTATACGAAAAGAAAATTTTAGGCACCCAATTTGAAACTTTAAACGAAAAAACAGTTATCTTAGTTGATGAGGCCCATTACGATGAAAATTGGCAATCTACTGTAAAATCAATTTTTGATAGAAGTAAAAATGTTTTTGTTATTGTCTCCGGATCCTCTTCAATTGGTATTGAGATAAATACTGATTTAACAAGAAGAATGCATATGGAACGGATATACCCCCTTAACTTTGCAGAATATCTTTTACTTAAGAAGAATGTTTATCCCATACCCCAACTTACAAGTAATCTAAGGGACGCTATTTTCTTAACAGAAGATATAAACGAGGCATTTAATAAATTAGTATCTTTAAACGAGGAAGTAACCACTAAATTAAAAACAAAAATTCCTAACTTAGAAACAGAATTAGAAAATTTTCTCTCGATAGGAGGATTTCCGTTTACATTGCCAATAATTAAAGACGAATTAATCTTTGGAAAAATAACCTCTATTTTGGATAAAATAATTTATCAAGATATTATAACCTTTTATCCTTCATGCAAAGGGATTGTGGATAGAATTTTTCCAATATTACATGTTATGGCGGAGGCATCAGATAAGATAAGCTATGAATCTTTGTTAAAGTTTATTCCAGAATCATCTAAATCATCTGCTTCTGAGATTATTGATGCTCTCTCTACAGCAGGGGTTATAAATCCAATTTCTATTGAAGGTTCTGCCGCTAGAATGGCTAGAAATAGTTACAAATATTATTTTGCAACCCCGACTATTAGATCGTCTTTACTTTGGATGATAGGTAAATTTAGTAAGGATTCAAAAAATTTAGGATTACTATTAGAAAACGCTGTTTTTAATACTCTAAATAAAATAAAAATCTATAACCCAAATTTAATACAAGATATTCGCTATATGGATGGCGATACAAAACCAGATTTTCAATTAATAACTGGTGGCAAAAAAATGTTAGTGGAGAGTGGTTGGGGTGACAAAGGAACTAAACAAATTAATTCAGAGGATAATCAAAATTCAAAATTTTCAATAATAGTTTCAAATATTCACTATCCTAAATTAGACAATGATAAAAAAATAATATTTATTCCAAAAGAACTGTTTCTTTTAATGTCTTAATTTCTCTAATACTTAGCATTAAAATTAACTATCTCGCAACTCCATTCTCGCCCATTATTATTGTAAGAAATTTCAAAAAATTTAGAAGATAAAGAGGGGATAGCATCTCTACTTGAAAGTATATCCTCCTTAACTAAAGGGGAGCTAAGTTTGTAGCATTGGAACAAGGGAATTACTTCTACAGGTCTATTGTCTAAATTTTTTACTTCTAATTTACATTTAACACTAGAACTAAATAAACCACCACTATCTTTTTGGTTAAGACAATCTTCTTTGTTAATTATGATTAATCCTGTCAAGTTATTCTGAAAATTTTTTGTAACATCTCCTGTTGATTTTGGAATAAACCAGGGATATGTAATAATTCCTACAACAATTATGAATACAACAATAACAAAAATCTCTAATTGTCCTTTTTTATTCATCAAATCAAACAAACTCAGAAATATTTATACCTTTCCCCTCCCCCCATCCCCTCTTATACCTCACCAATCTAAAAAGCCCCCTCTCTGGCTTGTAAATCCTGTCGGGAAAATTTTCAACCAGTTTCCAAACGCATCCGTTGATTGTCTTCGGATGGGCTTTAGGATATGCTGACTTGATTTTTTTAAGCATCTCCGTCCATCGTACGCCCTCGGGATTTTTTTCCAGAATCTCCAATGCCTTTAGATTTATGCGTCCCGTAATTGTCTTCGGATTCAAACCTTTTTCCATTTTAACATAAAAGAATTCATAAATAAAAAACCTTTCCTAACCCAAATACTTTTCCGTCACAGAAACTCAAAAAACCCCGACGCCTCTCTCTTTCCCCGCGCAAAAATAAAAACATTTATTAATACATCTGTATACAGTTGTAGATGGAAACAACTATCAGGATATCGCAGGAAGTGAAAAAGAACCTTGACGATATGAAAATTTACAACAGGGAAAGTTACAACGACGTTATAGAACTGCTTTTGGAAGATACTAAAGAAATTAACGAAAAGACAAAACGGGAGATAGCAAAAGCAAGAAAAGAGAAGGGAATTTCTCATGAAGAAGTCAGAAAAAGATTGGGATTATGATGTTTGCAATTGAGTGGAAGGAAGGAGCGCTGGAACAGCTGGATAAATTGCAACCGCAGATATCCGATAGGATTTATAAAAAAGTTGATGAGTTGTCTGAAAATCCTTTCTCAAAAGACATTAAAAAACTAAAGGGGGAGTCCGCATTCCGGCTGAGAGTCGGCGATTACAGAATTATTTTGGATATTGATATTAAAAATAAGATGATTTTTATTTTGAGATTGGGGCATAGAAGAAATATTTACGATTAATTGTCTTTTATTATCTCGCCTTCAAAAATTTCCCCTACCCCAAATACTTTTCCGTCACGGGAGCCGCGATTCCCCTCATTTCCTCATAACCCGAAGAATATTTGAATCCCCTCGGAAAAACCATTATATTTATCGGCGTTTCCTCGTCGGGCAATCTCCTTATCAATCCGCCGCTTTCTTTGAATTTCCTGATCGCCTCGGAAACTTCTTCGGCGGATGGTTGATATCCTCTTTCCGACGGGGGTATAATTCTTCGGTTCATAATATTCCAAAAATTAACTGTTTTTAAAAATTGTTGTTTTGCATTTCATAACTTATTTAAACAGGATTAAATTGATAAGAAAATGTCAGATAAACCGGATTACAACAAAATGGGAGAACAAGATGCAGCGGCAGGATATGATTCGAGACCGCCTAATGGAGTGGAGAGATTAGTAGTACAACTTTTTTCTCCATCTGCAGCGAAAAAAATGGAAGAAGAAAACGAAGAATATTTGGCAGGATACAGAAATACACGGGACCAAAAAGATAAGCAATCTACTTGAAAATATAAAATTTTTCTATCGCAACAATTTTAAAACCCAAAACCCCCTATATTTCTTCCGCTATCCTCTATAATCAAAATCACCTCTTGCTCCAAACATAATGCGGCCTTTCTCTTTCTGAAAAGTCTTCCTGCCGCTTTCCGGTTTGTTCGTCGTCAAAAATCCTCACGCCCCTTAAATCCAAAGGAGTCATTGCACGGTACGAACGCGGTATCGCGCTAAACCCGAGCGGGGGCCACTCATCGTCCTCAAGAACGTCCAAATCAAAATCAATCGGCATTTATTTAATGGAATAAAAGGCGTTAAAAATCTTTCTCTTTCGGGCAGTATGGCGTTCTTTCGCTTTCCTGATTTTCGCTTCTGAAACGGATTATTTCTTCGCCGCCTTTGATTCTTTTTATCAATTTTTCCTTAAGGTCGTATAAAAACAATTCTTCTTTCTTTGAGTCATAAACTTCAATTAGAAATTTCTTTTTTATCTCCGGGCATTCTAATAGGCGAATTTCCAAATCCCAGCCAAATTCATCCATTGGATTTTGGTCGTAGACGCTTATTTCAACTTTTGAGTTATCTTGCCTGAACAGTGAAACCGCATAGTTTGCAATCGGCTTTAATTTTTTATAATCTTCTGCATATGAAATTCCTGCGAATGAAATCAGGATTGCAGAAAGGAAAATTTTTGAAAGATTCCTCAAGCCCATTTATTTCCCAACAAATCATGTTTTTTAAAGAAATATGTAATTAAAAATATTCTGTCAATCGCCGTCTAAAGATAATTCGTTTCTCCTCTTGTGACCATCGTTCCGTTCGCTTTAAACGCCGGCGGCATTTTCACCACGAGCTTTCAAATGGATCTAATGCAGAATCAACGCCCGCATCTCTTGATAAATCTCTTCTTGGCGGTCTTGGAGCAATATCTTCTATTACAAGCCCCCGGTTTCTGTATTTGTCTAAAATTGCCGGTGTTCCAATCGGATAAGCATGTTTTATTGGCGCGCTTTCGAATCCAAAATGGCAGTCCCCGCTTAGATATTCATCTGTCATTTTTTTACAGCCAAAGGATGAGTTATAAATCTTTCGGGAGAAGAATCGGTCACCAATCGCTTTCAAGAAAAGGATCAAAGCCGGAATCGTCGCTGACTTTTCTCGACAAACCGCTTCTTTTGGGCGTCGGAACATTGTTTTTGTCGGTCAAATTTTCTTTGCGATATCTTTCCGAAGAAACAGGGAATTTTGTTCCATATGGTCGTCCCGCCGGGGTGCTTTCAAATTCTGCGATTCCATTATCTCCCGCATAATACTCTGAATCAAGCGCCATTCCTCTAAAAATATTCCGCAATTAAAAATCTTGTGAAACGCTCCTTTAAGCGTCCTTTCAACCAACATCTGAAAATGAAAAGTAAATTAAAAATCAAAAAATAAAATCAATCGACTTTTTGGAATTTCAAAATCTTCTTTGTCTTCCTCGGTCTCTGTCGCCGCCACGGTCTCCAAAGCTTCTTCTTTGTCCGCCGAATCCTCCGCGGTCTCCAAAGCTTCTTCTCGGCCTGTCGCCTTCAGATCTTTCTTCCATCGGCTTCGCTTCGCTTACTTTCACAGCCCTGCCCTCGACTTCCTTGTCGTTCATTTCTGAAATCGCCTTGTCTGCGTCGGCATCATTTGTAAAAGTTACAAATCCGAATCCCTTGGACCTGTCCGAAAACTTGTTCTTTATCACTGTTGCTTCCTCAACCTCGCCGAATTCTGAAAAAACTTCGCGAAGCTTTTCGTCGTCAATGCTAAAAGGCAAATTCCCCACGTAAACTTTCTTGCTCATTTTATCCTTTTCATTTAATTAACCGGTCAAGTTGCACGCCTTTCCCGGCACCACTATTCAATAAACCCTCTTTATAAATTTTATCCTAAAAATTTATTATGAAAATTTCCAATTTGTAAATTTTCTTATGGAAAAGTTATTATGAAATTCCGGTTAATTCAACTTGAAAACCGCTGTGACTCTGGCCGAAATTTCCTGTTCCGACGGAGTTATTTTTGCCGCAATTTCAGGAGAACTTTCCTTTGTTATGCTGTCCGAGACGGCAAGCCACGGAACATAGTTGAATTCATCTGTTGAAATCGAAACAATTTTTCCCAGCTTTTGCCCCGCTCCTTCCGCAATCGCAGCCGCCTTTATCCTCGAGTCCTCAGACGCCTTTTTTATCGCCTCCGCCTTGTATTTGTTCTGATTTTCGTCCGTTAATTCGTAATTTATCTGGCTTATTCCGGCTCCGGCTTCAATGCCCGCGTCAAGCGCATTTCCTATTTTTTCTTTTTTGTCAAGCGGTATTTTCAAGACAACGGAATGCGTCGCGGTATATCCTTTTATTTTCTGCGTTCCGCTTTGCCAGTCGTAATTCGGATAAATGCTGAATCCCTGCGTTTGAATTTCCTTCTCTTCAAAACCCAAACCGAGAAGCGAATTTTTCATTTTGTTTGTTATTTCCGAATTTTTGTCGTTTGCCTCGGAGCTTGTTTTTCCGTCAGTTTGAACGTTGAAATAAACGGAAATCAAATCAGGCATAACTTTTATCGTTGAAATTCCCGTCGAGCTTACGGTCTTTGCGTAGACCGTTGAGTTTAAATAAACCATTGCCGCCGCCGAAAAAATAAAAATTCCAATTACTATTATGAGTGTTATCAAAACGGAGTTGCTTATTTTTTGCGTCATTTTATATCCTTAAAATGGGTTATTGCCTTTATAATTATTATCAACGTTAGAACGAAAAAAACCCCCCCTAAAAACCAAATCCACGGATTTGCCGGAATCGCCGCCGCAGACGCTGTTGCAGCTTCCGCCGCTTTTTGCATTGCCGGCGAACTTTCCGCAATTTGCGTTTCGTTTTCAAAATAAAATTTAAGTCCGAGAGCAAACAAGCCGGAGATTAATGCGACCGGAACAATTTGTTTTATTTCGGAAATTACATTTTTTGACTTTGGAGAAATTATTATCGATTTGTTTGAAAGCAAGTACATTTTTATTTTCTTGCCTTTTTTGCTCCAGAAAAAATTCTTCGATTTGCTTATTATCTCTGCGTCGGCCATTTTTTTCAAATTATATTCAACGGTATTTATTGGAATGCCCAATTTGTCGGAAATGTCTTTCTCGCTCGCCTCCCCCGCCTCCGCGAGAAAATTTATTATTTTGTGCGAGGTTTTGTTTCCGAATATTTCCGAAAATTTTTTCAGGCGCTCGTCTTCGAGTGATACAAGCAAATATTTTTTCCCCATTGGATTCAGAGAAAAATCGGTTTTATAAATAAAGCGATGGCTTCAAACCGGATTGAACCAATGGTTGAATGTGAAAGTTTTTATATCCGTTCTTCTTTAAAGCGGGGTTAAAATGAAAAGAGAAAAAAGGTTAAAGGTCATTGTTATATCGGTGATTTTAATATTGATTCTGTTTCTCGCCGCGATATTTTTTTCGGTAAAACTGCTGAAAAAGGAAGCCAAATCGGAAAGATATTATGTCAGCGACGACGTTGAATTTTGCAAGCAGATAAAATTTCTTTGCAAGCCGGAGTATGAGCCGTTTTCCGACGACAAAGGATGCGGATGCAGATTAATTCAGAATAATTCCGGAGATACCTCAGAAAAAAAGACATTTTGCACTGAAGAAAGCAGGGGCGCGGATGTTTGCGTTGAACTTTACATGCCCGTTTGCGGCTGGTTTTCCTCGGAAATAAAATGCGCGAAATATCCGTGTGCGCAGACATTCAGCAATTCCTGCTTTGCCTGTTCAAACAACAACGTGGAATATTACACTCCCGGCGAATGCCCGAAATAAAATCCTTCTCGGTAAATATTTAAACAAGTTCGCACAATTTTTTTGATGGAAAAAGGGGAAAAATGGCTGAAGAGAAAATAAAGGCGATTGTTTTTGATTGGGGCGGAGTTTTAACTCAAGGGCAAATAAAAAATTTCTATTCCAAATTAAGCGCAGCTTCTGGATTGAATGCAGATTCTATAAATGAAAAATTAAAAAAACTGATAATTGATTGCAGCAAAGACAAAATATCAAAACAGGAATTTTGCTTAATCTCTTCAAAAAAATTAAACATATCCCCGCTCAAATTTAATCAAATATACTTGTGTTTATTGGAAGTAAGGTTAAACAAGTCTTTAATTAACTCAATTAAAATTCTGAAGAAAAAATATAAAATTATCTTACTTGCTGACCAATTTAAAGATAAAGAGAAAATTATTAGAAAATTGAGCAAAGGATTATTTAATAAATATTTTTTTTCTTTTAACATAAAATCTACAAAACATACCAAAAAACCGTTTAATCATCTGTTAAAACATCTAAACCTCAATCCTAAGGAGGTTATTTTTATAGACGATTCCAAATCTCATATTAAAATAGCAAAAAAACTTGGAATTAATTCTATTTTGTTTAGAAATAATCTCCAGTTAATTAAAGATTTAAAAAAATTCGGGGTAAAATTATGAACAAACAGGAATTTCTTAAAAAACTTGAAGTCGAGCTGAAGATTTCAAAAAATTCGCCCTACACGATAAGAAATTATCTCGCATTCAACTCAAAGCTTGTTGACTTTTCCAAAAAAAATCCGTCCGATTTGAACGAAGACGACATAAAGTTTTTCATTTCGGAAAATTTGAGCGACAAATCTTCGATGTCCATAATTCTTTTTTTGTCGTCGGTAAAATACGCCCATTCAAATGTTTTTGGAAGGGACATAACCGCGAGGATAAAACGCCCGAAAAGGGAGAAAAGAATTCCGAGCGTCTTGACAAAAGATGAGGTGAGAAAAATCCTCGATTCTGTCGGCAACGAAAAATCAAATCTCATGATTTCTTTGATGTATGCTTGCGGGATGCGGGTTTCCGAACTTGTTAATCTTCGCATCTCTGATTTTGATTTTCCCGACAAAAGCGGAAAAATATCTCAGGGAAAAGGAAAAAAAGACAGAAACTTCAACATACCTTCTTTTCTGATTTCCCGGCTGGAAAAATATGCAAACGGGCAGAAAGAAAAAAACAAGGAATATCTTTTTACGGGTCCGAAAGGAAAATTGACCGAAAGAAATGTCCAGAAGATTGTAAATCTTGCCGCGAAAAAAGCGGGAATAAAAAAAGGCGTTCATCCGCACACGTTAAGGCACAGCTTCGCGACGCATCTTTTGGAAAATGATGTTGACATAAGAAAAATACAGGAGCTTCTCGGGCATTCAAATCTTTCCACAACTCAAATCTATACCCACATTTCTCAGCAGGAACTCAAGAAAATTAAATCTCCTCTGGATGAATTAATGATGTCTTAAAATGGAAAAGATAAAAATAAAAGCGATTGTTTTTGACGTTGGTGAAGTGCTTTTTTTGGCAAAGAAAAAAAATCGGGAAGGAAAGGGCATTCTTTCGTCATTCAGGGAAGCATGCCTTTTGTTGAAAAATGTCAATGTTGATATGGAACAAGTTTACAATGACATGAGAGAAATTTATTTTAAATCTTCTGCCGGAAAAATATCCAAGAAAGAAACTTTAAAATTGTTTTCAGAAAAATTGAAAATATC
>JACQLK010000005.1 GCA_016204145.1 Candidatus Pacearchaeota archaeon
AAACAATATTTATATATTTTTAAAACAGATAAAAAGTTAGGAAAAATAATTTATGAAGATTCGCATCAGATTGGATTAATCTAATTTTATCTAAGAATTGATGTTCATCTTTTTTTCAATGAGCTCGATTCTTTGCTGAAGATGATAAAGCTGTATCGACAGGTTTTCCATTCTTTCCGCCATGTCGACGATTCTCTTGACGAGTTTTTTTCTTCTTTCCTCGGCGCTCTCTGACGGATTTGAAAGCTCGTTGCTGATTGCCTGCGACGGGCTCTGAGCGGTTTGAGAAGAGTCGGATTGTTGTTTTTCCGCGATTGTTTTCTGAATGTTGTATTTCATTGAATAATCCGCAACATCGTCTTTTTTCAAAAAGTCGAAAAATCCCATATCAGAATAAAGATTTGTTATTTTTAAGTTTTCCCAAGATTTATAAGTTATGTTGCATTTCAATTTTATGGCACTTACGGGAGACGCGATTTCAGAGGAATTGATTCAGGGGCTTGCTTCGCAAATCGACCAAATCGGCTTGTTGATAAAGGGTCTTGGAATTGTCGCGGTTTTTTGGGTTGCTTACACCATCGTCATGTTTTGGCTTGAAAAGAAAAAATTGGACAAGATAAACGGCCTTGAACAAACAATCGTTCGGCTTGAGAAAAAAATCGACAAGATAAAAGGAAAAAAGTAAAACAAGTTTTTTAAATCTCTTTTCCCTTGAATTTCAATGGCTTCGATAAGACAAACTCTCGGGAAAATAAATCCGATGCTCTACGCCGAAAATTGCAGGGAACTTCTTGCGGAATACGGAACGATTGACAAAATTCCGGCGGACAAAGTCAAGCCAAAGCCGCTTCAGGAACACACTCTGACTTACGATTCGTCGTCCGAAACATTGGAGCCGATTTATTTTTTCATTTTGGATTTGATGGAGACAAGAGGAATGAGTCCGCAGAAATTAATCGACAATTTCGCATCGTCGCCGGGAAGCGGACACTTTGGAGAACTCGGACAAAGGGCGACGATAATGCAGCAGCAGGGAACGAGAATCCTTGGAGACGTGAATACTGTTTTAAGGAGCGTTCTCAACATAATTTACGATTTGAGAGAGTTCAGAATTCGCTTGGAACATTATGACAATTTGAAAAACAAGGACAAGTCGGTTTCCGACGCCGCCGTCCTTTCTTTGAAGCAAATATGGCTTGATCGCGTTGACATAAACAAGGGAAATTCAAGCGTCAAAGCAATGGCGTTTCAAGGCGGATTCCAAACGTTGATTCACGCATTTCTCGCCGCAAAGGACGAAAATTTGAAAGACGACAATGGAAACGAAATGGATTTGAACGAAGTTGTGAAGAGAATTCTTCGTCCGAGAATCCAGGAATTCAACATCTGGCTCAAGGAATCGGAAAGGGAATTGAGAAAAAGATACGAATTGGAGAAAACATATTTGAGAAGCCAGGTCAGCTCGCTGAAACTTTATTCCCGCTGGGCAAAACCGTATTTGAAAGCCGCGGAGCAAATGGAAATGAAAGACATGAGCAGAGACGCGGGGCTTGTGAAAGCGTTCAACACAATAATTTTTGAATTGTCGCTTTTCGGGAAAAACAAAATAGACGTCAAAGGCGCGGCGCTTGAAAA
Organism: Candidatus Pacearchaeota archaeon; assembly: GCA_016204145.1. GTDB lineage: Archaea > Nanobdellota > Nanobdellia > Pacearchaeales > GW2011-AR1 > JACQLK01. The sequence continues at coordinate 1,636 of JACQLK010000005.1, forward strand.
AAAATTGCCGGTTGAATTCACAGAAGAAAGATTTCTCAAAACGGTAAAGAGGGATTATTTTTCCTGCACTCTTGTCGAATTCAGATTTAGGGGAATTCCGCAAAGAGTCGGCGGACAGCAGTCGCATTACGTTTTCGGCGGAAAAGCCGACGTGACATTCAGCGCATATTCCTTAAACGGCGACGAAGTCGCGATGTTCGAGCAGGAAGTCAACAGGGGAGACGTTGAAGATATTTTGAAATTAATTGAAGGAGTGACGACGGAAAGCTTGAGCCAATTACAAAATGACATAAATTTTTTCCTCGAAGAAAAGGAAAACAAAAAAGAAGACGAGAAAAAAACAGGCGAGATAAATCCTCTTCTTGCATTAACAGGATATTACGACATGCCTTCAAGCGAGAGGGAGAAAATAAAAACAGAAACATTTGGAAAAAAAATGACGGGCATTTTCGGATTTGGAGGTCCGAATAAGGAAGAAAAGAAAGCAAAAGAAGAAATAAAATTCATAAGGCCTGAAAATTGGACTGAAGAAAAGCTGTTCAGAGTTCTTGCAAATCAAAACGCAGAAGAAGTGACCTTCGATATTTTTGACATCTACAAGAAGGGGCACGGAATGCCGAGCTATACCTGAATTGAATTTCCATAAAAGAAATCAATAATTCCTTTTAAGACATCTCTGTAAAACGATGTGCTTAATCCCCTTGAATGGCTCAATGGTATGCGGAGGATCTTCCCGTTTCTTGTCCGGACATATTTTCCGCCGCTTTTTATGAAGAAATAATTTCTCCTTTTTTCAAGAGGATAAACTCCTTCAATCAGTTTCCTTAATTCCTGATAATTAACCGTATGGCAATTTTTCAACACTTCCTCAATTTTGCTTATTCCGTCTGCTTGCCGTCTTGGTTTGTTTCCGAAAGCATTTTCCTGTTTTGACATATTTCTGGGAATTTTTCTTATTTTTTAAAATTAATTGTTAAAATTTATATAGTTCTTTCTGCTTTTATAAAATGCGGAAACTGAAAGATCTCCACTCTGTTCGCTCGTTTTCCTCGCAAACTCGGAAAAAAGAAAGGAAGTCCCGGGCTAAAAAAACCAAAGGGAAAAAAGAATCGGAAGATAAAAAACCCGCGAAGGGGAAAAATCCCGAAAAGAAAGAGATAAAGTTAAAAGAAATCACCGCAAGAAGCGGTTCAATCGTCCTTACGGACGAAATCATTGAAGAAAAGCCGGAAAATTTGGAAGAGCAGATTAAACAAGGCGAAGAAAAAATAAGCGATTCCGGTTTTGTTGAATTTTTGCGGCCGGCAAAAAAAACCGCGCCTGTTCTCGAAAGAGTCGCTGTTCAAAGAAATGTCGAACTTGAAAATAAAATTGCAGGCGTCCCGGCGGGAAGAACGGGCAGAGAGGAGAGGATTGTAAATTACAGCGAGACAAAACCGGATTATTCCGCAACAGCGAATGTCGAAAGGAGGGAAAATCCGAGAGACCCAGGCTACGCGGACAGAGCGGCGACTTATTCTTCAATCCAGAAAAAAGACGAAACAGGAAGAGGGATTGTAAATCCGATAAAAAGCGAATGGGAAGCCGCAAGAAAAAGAAGAGACCGTCCCGACGTCGAGGTCGGAAGCTTTGACCGGATTGAAAGGGAAAAGCAAGACAGAAAATATACGGAAAAAGGAACTAGCGAGTATTACAGGTGAAAATTTCTTAAATAAATATTCAAAGAGTATCGTCCTTTGCAGCGTCTGTCGTTATTTCTTCGCCTTTTTTTATATTTCTTAAAGCGATATCACATCTTTTTTTAATATCTTGTATCGTATTAGGATTGGAAGAATGATTTACATATCTTTCAGGGATTGAATATAAATATATTTTCCCAAAATGGCTATGAGTAAATTCTTTCTCGCTTTCCGGAAGATTCTCAAATTCTCCGGGAGTTAAATGTTTAAGATTATACTTTATTACAATCTCGCCTTTCTTAAAATTCCTGTTGGCAAAAATCCCGTCGCCAATTCCTATTGTTTTAAACTGCCCGATTTTTGATTTCTTTATTACAACATCGCCCATAATTCAAATAAAAAGGCACAATTTAAAATTCTTTGCAAATGTTAAATTAATTTTATTCGCTTCGTTTGCTTATTGATATCAATGTCAGGGCGCGGGTTATTTTTGAGAAATCAATATCTGAACGATGTGAAGCAAATTGTTCAATTTAATTTTGATGCTTCTCGGGGTGGGTGG
>JACQLK010000004.1 GCA_016204145.1 Candidatus Pacearchaeota archaeon
AAATTTATTTTCGTATAAGGGCTAGTGAGCCAGACGTATGGTTGTTAATAGACGGTCAGCAAAGGATCACAACTATAATTGAATTTATGGATAATAAATTTGCTTTAAGTGACTTTTCAACGATGCCGTCAGAGATACAAGGCAAGAAATTTAAAGAGTTATCTCCCACTGAAAAAGGAAAAATTACTACAAAAAACTTAGATTGTGTAATCGTTGAATGTGATGATGATGAAGAGGAGGATATGTTTACTAGGCTAAATAATGGAACCCCATTAAGTGCTGCAGAAAGAAGGAATGCTATTCAGGGTCAAATTAGGGACTCAGTTAAAAAATTGGCCAAACATAAATTCTTCAAGTATAAGGTTAATTTTAGTTCTAAGAGGTATGCTTATGATGCGGTATGTGCTCAACTAACCCTTCTTAGTTTAAGCGGTCAACCTACTGATGCAAAAGGAAAAAAATTAAAAAAACTTTATGAAGAAAAGAGGAGATATCCTGAAAGGAAGGATATTGAAACTAAAATTAAAAAAATATTAAATTTGATGGATAAAATTTTTGTTCGTAAAGAACCATATATGAAAAAATATAATGTTGTTTCGGTGTATTTCTTTCTCCAATTTTTATTAGGCAATTTTTCAGTTTCAAAAATTACTCCAAAGGAATGGTATAATTTCTTTAATGAGTTTGAAGAACAAAGAATAAAAAATTCACAAATATCTGAAGATGATACTCATTTTGATTTTGATTTAAATGATTATCAATTTCAATGCGTTAATAGTCCCGATAGCGAGCAAGGGATTAAAAAACGACATGATATTTTATTAAAAAAATTCTTCATTAAGTTTCATGAAATTGAAACGAAAGATCCAGTAAGAATTTTTAATGAATCTCAAAAGGAAGCAATATACTTACTTAAAGAGAAGAAATGTTGTGGGGTTCAGGATTTTATTTGTCCTAATAATAACCGGATATTGCTTTTTGAAGAATGTGAATTTGATCACATAAAAGAGTATGATGCAGAAGGAAAGACAATAGTTTCTAATGGGCAAATATTATGCAAGGAATGTCATAGTCATAAAACTCAAAATTATAGGGCTAAAAAGAAAGCATCTTAATATTTTTACAAATCCCTCGCCTGCAAAGTTCTTCTTCCGTTTTGCTTCGCGCGCTTTATTCCTTCGTTTAAAATGTTTTCAACTTTCATCTCAAGCGCGGTCTCGACCTCGTCGGCGACGCTCGTGATTTCCTTGTTTTTGTCAAGTTCGCGAACAGCTTTTCTTATGTTTGATTTTATTATCAACGCCATCTTTTAAGCAAGAAATTGGAATTTAATAATTTTTGCCATGCCGTTAATTTCGATAGTTGGCAAGTCCGTAAAAACCAATTGATAAACCTTCTTCCAGCCCACCCGCCCCACGAAACCAATTTTAACCCTAAAACCCGACGCGATAGTGCGGTGATGATTATCTTTTTTATAATCTGCTATAAAATTAATAAATAAAATCGCGATAAATTTTGTTACATTAATCTTTTTCCATTGGCGAAGAATCCTATCGGAGAAGGATTCGGAGCAATTAATCCGCGAGCGGAGCGAGCCAAATTATTATTTATTCTTTCCCCTCGGGCTTCATAAACGGAAAAAAAATCACGTCCCTTATTGAATTTTGTCCTGTGAGAAGAATTATCATTCTGTCGATTCCTACTCCCAATCCTCCGGTAGGAGGCATTCCGTGTTCCATTGCTTCGATAAAATCCGTGTCAAGCGGATTTGCTTCTTCGTCTCCTTTCGCCAATCTTTTCTGCTGCTCTTCAAGAAGTTCTTTTTGTTTTATCGGGTCGTTCAATTCAGAATACGCGTTTCCCAATTCAACGCCGACGCAAAACGGCTCAAATCTTTCAATCAGTCGGCATTCTTTGTCGTTTCTGTGCAATTTGCACAATGGAGTTGTCTCAAAGGGATGGTCAATTATAAAAGTCGGCTGCGCGATTTTGCTTTCGCAAAAATGCTCGAAAATCGCCGCAACATAATAACCCCAGGAATTTCCCTTTGTTTTTATTTTTTCCTTTTCAATTATTTTTTTCAAATCCTCCGCGCTTTTTTTCTCAACATCAATTCCCGCGAATTTTTTTATCGCGTCGCTCATTTTCATTCTTTTCCACGGCGCCTTGAAATCAATTTCCTGTTCGTTGATTTTTACCTTTGTCGTCCCGTTTATTTTTTTGCAAACGCTTTCATAAAGCTCTTCAAAAATTTTCATCATTTCATTGTAATCGGAATACGCCTGATATGCCTCAAGCATCGTAAATTCCGGATTGTGCCATTTGTCAATTCCCTCGTTCCTGAAATTTCTCGCGATTGTGAAGACCTTTTCAAATCCCCCGACGATTATTCTTTTCAAATACAACTCGGGAGAAATTGACATGTACAAATCAACGTCCAGCGCGTTAAGATGCGTTTTGAACGGCTTCGCTTCCGCTCCGCCGTAAAGCGGTTGCAATGCAGGAGTATCAACTTCCATGAATCCTTTTTTCTTGAAAAAATCCCGAACAGCATCTATTATTTTTTCCCTTTTCGCGAAAACATCCCTCGCTTCGGGATTCATTATCAAATCAAGGTATCTTTTTCTGTATCTCTCTTCCTTGTCCTGAAGTCCGTGCCATTTCTCTGGAAGAGGCAAAACGGATTTTGAGAGCATCTCTATTTTTTTCACGAGAATTGAAACCTGCTTCGTCTTTGTCTTGAAAGTTTTTCCTTCAATGCCGACGAAATCGCCGGAATCGACATATTTTTTGAAAAATTCAAATTCTTTCTTCGGCGTTTCTTTGTCCTGAAAAACAATTTGCATTTTCCCGGAAGAGTCCGTCAAGTCGCAGAACGCAATTTTTCCCAAGTCGCGCTTCGTCATCAGTCGTCCGGCGGTCTTTACTTTCGCGCCGAGCTTCATTTTCAGGCATTCTGAAATATTATTTTTCTTTTCAAAAGAATAAGGATACGGATTTATTTTTTGTTTTCTCAATTCCAAGAGCTTCCTCATCCTCTCTTTTATAATCTCGTCTTCGCGCGACATAAAAGAAAAAGAGAATTCAGATTTAAATATCTTATTGGCTGTTTGGAATTTCTGCTAAAATCGGTTGAATCGTAATTGCTCCGGTATACTCTGTTAATCTGCGCCATTTTTCATGATTAACATAAACTGCATTGATATCCGACCCGTTCAATAGCTTTTGTCTAGTCATTTCAAATTCAATGGCAAATTCTTGTATATCATGGAGGGTTATATAAGAGAGTTCTCTTTCTTCTCCGGCAACTTTCGTCTTGACAACTTTTCCATCATAAGTGAAATTTCCGTCTTTATCTTTATCTAAGAAATAAAAAGAATGCGGCTTGTTTTTACATAATGCTTTGTACCACTCTACGCGGTTTATTATTCTTCCAACTAAACTTGCCATAAAAATAAATGCCTGTTTGCTTTTTAAGGATTTATATTCTGAATTAATCTCTCCCGTCCATTTCCATATTGAGGAGATTGTCGACGATTTGCTGAAATTTGTCCCATCTGCTCACGTGAACGTATTTTATTTTCTTGAAATTTTCCTGCAATTTCTGCACTTGAAGAAACAATTTCAGCAATTCCTGATTGTGGACTTGGTACTCTCCGAGCAATTGTTTGACAACAAGCTCTGAATCAAGAACGCATGTGACTTCGTCTTTCGTTTGCTTTGATGCGAGCTCAAGCGCTTTTATCAGCGCCTTGTATTCCGCGATATTGTTGGTGGCTTTTCCAATCTTTTCGCTGTGCATCTCGATTATTGAATCGTTGTTTCTAACAAGCGCGCCGATTGCCGCGGGTCCCGGATTTCCGCGCGAGCCGCCGTCAGAGTTAGTGTAAATCATAAGACCTCTTTTCTAATTGTTTTATTGAGTATACAAATATTTATATCTTATTATTTTTTGTTTGTTTGATGCGGCCGATAGATTCCATTGTTAAAACTATAAATCTGAAACAGGCTCTTGGAGAGATGAGAGATACGGAAAGAATCGGGGGACATGATTTTCCTTCAAGGGATTGCGATACTCGTTATGGTTTAGTTTTAGCGCCTCCGAGGTGCTATGCTCCAAAAAATCCTCAAGAGCAAGACGCTTCTTCTACGATTTCCGGATTTCGGGAAATAGAAGACCCTGACACCGGCGGAATATTGCTCGTCCCATACAAAGAAAAATAATCAAATATGCAGTATCTTGAAGTTTTTTAATCCCTGAAATTTCTCCTCTTTTGTTTCAACATTTCTTATCTGCGCGTGCTTCGGCCCGGTTTTGCACAATTCAATTGCCTTGTCAACTTTTTCATTGTCGCCTTCAAGAAAAACCTCGACTTTCCCGCCTTCCAAATTTCTTACAAACCCGTTGACGTCGTTTTTGTCCGCGTTTTCTTTTACAAAATTCCTGAAAAAGACGCCTTGAACGTTTCCGTCAATGTAAAGCCGAACAGATTTTTTCATTATGAAAATTGCAAGCAATTTTTATGCTTGAAAAATTTATTTTTCATAATAGGGGGAATTGGTCAGGGTTTAATAATTTTGTTGGGCGGGACAATGTTTATAAACTAATCTTATGAAATATTTTCATGGATATTCCAAAAAGTGCTGGAGAATACAAACCTGGTATGATTATCAACACTAATGGCACTATTGACGGCTATTGCAGGGTAATCTCCCGCGAAGAATATGTTGCGATTACAGGCGAATCAGTAAACTCTTCAAATTCATATTTTAAAGATGTGATTTTTTATACGCAATTAAAAAATGGTTTAACACTTAATAGACAAATTTTAAGGAGTGGACAAAACCCACAACTCTTTAAAGATAAGAATAAAGCTCTTTCGGATTTGGAAAAAAGAATTGAAGAAGCGCGGAAAATTAGGAAATTAATTTTACAATAATTTTTTACAACCCGAACGTCTTTTCAAACTCTCTCATCTGCGAATACTTGAAGAAAAAATCCCTTCCCTTTATTTTTATCCCTATCAGGTTTTTGTCGCCGACTTTTACATCCTCTATCATGTCGTTCTTGAACAATTCGTCGAGGTAGGAAGTCATCTGCTTGTGCGACAAATTCGCCTTGTACATCAAATGCGTCTTTCTAATCCTGCCGCCTTTCTCCTGTATGATTCTGAGCATGTCATGGATTATTTCCACTCGGTTTCTCTTTCTTTCCATCTTTGATAATCTTCGCTATTAAAATCAGAAGGATTATATAGCTTGCTAATTGCATGACCTGCCCGACGGCATAAAGCTCCCTCAATTGCGAGAAAAGGAAAATGAATTGCGCGACAGCGAGAACCGAAAACGCGAAAACAACTATCCTCGTGTTTTTCACTTTGTCTTTCAGGTACATTTTGTAATTCTTGTTTATTATGTAAATCAAAAGAACAAGCGCGGTAAGATTGTAAATGTAATAATATGAATTGCTCATCCATGAAATTATCGTTATCAGGTAAAGATAAAGGAAAAATTCTCCGGCGAATTTTTCAAGCGGAAGTTTGTAAATCGTGTACAAACCGAGGAGAGTGAATAGGCGGAAGAAAAAAAAACCGAGATAATAAAAGATGTCAACGTTTCTGACTATGTTGTAAGTTATCACCGCAACTCCCACCCCATGGGTAACGCCTGTATCATAATAAAGGACCAATTTGGTCAGGATGCTTGCAAGTTGTCCGAGCGCAATGAGGAAAAACCCGAATCCCAAATAAAGAACGCTTTTCTTTTTGCTTAAGCGATAGCTCTGAAATGCGAGCGCAAAGAAACTCAACAGCGTTAGAAAGCTGAAAACCTCGATGAGAACGTCGCTCGTGAGAAACCAATCCGGCGTGAAGACAATCTTCATCATTGAAAATCCCGATTTTCATTTAAAAAGCTTGTGGAGAAGGGGTCTATTACATAATTTCACAATTGCTTTATAATATGATTTTCTAAATGTATTATTCAACCCTCTTTCACACCCTCCTAGCTTGCTAGCGGGGGCTTATATTCAACAGGTGATAAAATGTCCCGTCTTGAAATGCTTAATCTTCCATACGAACTTCGCAGCGAGGCCGAAGAGCTTTACGAACTCGGAGTTGAAGAATCGGAAATAGAATCTCTTTTGCATTTGAAAAGGAGAAGATGATTGTCAAAAAAATTTTGAAGTAATTTTTTATTCCCGCCCTAATTCGCAAACCAACTCGTTTGTGAATTTGGCAAATTTCTTTCGTGAATTTGCTTACCTGCCCCGCGAAAACCGATATTAATTGATAAAACCTGACGCGATAATTTACAGATTATGAACTTTTGCATTAAAATCTTTTTTAACGAAGAATCGTGCGGGACGCCGATTCGGAGCAATCAAATCCCTCTTCTGTCCAATTCATTATTCACAACCGCAACAACCTGCGACGCGAAATAAACCCTAGGTCCCACTGAAATAGGATCTGCAATTTGCTTGAGCCGTTTCATTTCTTTTACAGGAATTCCTTCATGGTCTCCCAAAATAAAAACACAATCATCTGAAATTTTCGCATTTCTTATGTCCTCGCCTTTTTTGTCAAGAATGAAAATTTCTTTTCCCTCTTCTGAAAGTTCTTCCGCAACTTTTAGCAAACTTTTTTTCTCTACAAAACATCCTGGAAGAACTTCTGTCTTTTTACCTTCCTTATATTTGTAAAGGATTTTTTTTATCAGCCCGCCGACATCTTTTTTTGAAATTTCCAATTCGTCTTTTACCTGAATTTCAATATGCTTCGGCGGGTCTGGCATTCCGTAAAAAACAAGATGCAATTTTGCGTCTTTTCTAAAATCATGGGACAAAAAGAAAGAAGCGATAACGACGTGTATCGCGATGTCCATTCTTCCGGCTTTCATCAAATCCGTGAAATTTCCCGACGTCGCCGCGCTTTTTGAAAAATAAATAAAATGCCTCATCTTAATATCTTGAAATATTTTTTAATTGAGCCGATTTCCCCGTAGGCGATTTTGAAAAATATATGAAGTGCCTCATTTCACATTATCCAGCGGACTTTTTACATTTTTAATTGATGCTTGTGAAATTTGGGTGTAAATTTGCGTGGTTTTGATATCGGAATGCCCAAGAAGTTTTTGTATTATTCTTAAATCAGTTCCATTTTCCAATAAGTGAGTTGCAAAGCTATGCCTTAACAAATGCGGATAAACTCTTTTTTTAATTTCCGCTTTTTTCGCGGCATTTGAAACAATCTTTTGAATTGTGTCTTTTGTTAATTTTCCTCCGCGATTTGAAGGGAATAAAATATCTGAATTATTTAGTTTGCTATAACTTTCAAGTTCAATAATTAAACTTTCAGGAATTCTTACAAATCTGTCTTTTCTTCCTTTTGCCAACCTGATTTTGATTAATTTTTCATCAAAATTCAAATCATCTTTTTTTAGATTAACAATTTCCGAAACTCTCAACCCGCAGCCATAAAGCAATTTTATGATTAATTTATGTTTTATGTTATTTGCGGACTCAATTAGTCCTTTTACTTCTTCAACAATCAAAATTTCCGGAAGAGCGTTATTTTTCTTTGGGTTGGGGAGGTTTAGCTTTTGTTTTAGAATTTTATCAAAGAAAAATTTTATTGCGAACAAATCTTTTCGCACGCTTGAAGGATTTTTATGTTTCAATCCGATTTGCACATAATCTTTTACAGAGTTTTCGCTTTGTCCAGTATGTTTTGAATATTCAAGAAATTTTTCAACGGAATAAAGATATCCCTTGACGGTTTGTCTGGAAAAATTCCTGATTTCCAATTCTCTTCTCAATTCCATGAGCAAATTTTCCATAAAATTATCCGACAAAAGAT
>JACQLK010000006.1 GCA_016204145.1 Candidatus Pacearchaeota archaeon
AAAGGCGCGGATTTCTTGCGGAATCATTAAAATTCAAATAAGTTTTTTTCTAAAAAGTTTAAAGCTTGAACCATGCAAAAAGGCGTTGAATTTTTAGGATACAGGATATTTTATCATCATAAACTGTTAAGAAAAAGGAATAAAAGATATTTTATGAGAAAATTTGAAAAGAAATTGGAATTGTGCAGAGAGGGCTTAATCAGCAAGAAGCTTTTTCTGGAACAATTGCAGGGCTGGTTCGGCTATGCGCAATGGGCAGACACTTATACTTTCAGAAATGAAATTATCAAAAGAGTCAAGGAAAAATTTAGTGAGAAATAAATAAACTTGGTTAGAGAAATATTTGCTCAATAACTTTTACCTCAACGCATTCAAATAATTCTCATTGACTTTTTCCCAGTTTATCACTTTCAAAAAGGCGTCGACATAATCCGCGCGTCGGTTCTGGTATTTCAAATAATACGCGTGCTCCCAAACGTCGACGACAAGAAGCGGAATTTTTCCGTAGGTTATCGGGGATTCCTGGTCGTGCGTCTGCATTATTTCTAGTTTTCTTGTTCCCGGATTCAATACAAGCCACGCCCATCCGCTTCCGAATTGTGAAATCGCGGATTGCTTGAACTGCGAAACAAAATTATCGTAGCTTCCAAAATCCCGAAGTATCAAGGCCAAAATCTCCCCGTTCGGCTTCACGTCTTTTTTCAAAATCGTCCAGAAAAAAGAATGATTGAAATGTCCTCCGCCGTGGTTTCTTATCGCTGTTTTCACTTGCGAAGAAATTGAGTCAAGATTTTTCAGCAACTCTTCAACCGGCTTGTCCTGCAATTCCTCGTGCCCTTCAATCGCCTTGTTCAAATTGTCAACATACGTTTTGTGATGCTTGTCGTGATGAACGAGCATTGTTTCCTTGTCAATATACGGCTCAAGGGAATCGTACGCGTAAGCCAGAGGGGGAAGCTCAAAAACCATTGAATTCACAATTGTTAAAATTTTATAAGGTTTGCGGTGACGTTTCGCAACATAACAATTTAAAAAGGAAAAAATTTTAGTCGGGAAGGAAAAATGGCTTTGGAAAATATGGCGCGAGCGGGGGAAATTCTGGAATTGGCGGCAAGAATAGCTGTTGCGATGCCCAGAAATCTTCATTTTCTTGGAAAAAATAGTGAAGGAAATTACACTCTTGACAGCAAGATTGTTGAGGCGGTTCCAATAGGAAAAATAAAAATAACAGAATTGGATTTTGAGGATTTCGGCCATAGAAAAGCAAGACGCGCAATCAGACGGGAGATTACAACGGCCGCGCTTGCCGAACCCGCGTACAGAACTGTAAATGCCGTTTACATCATGAGAAAGAACGGAACCATGGAGAAGGGAGAAGACAAAACATGGTATCAGCCAATGATGATAAAATACGAATAGGATATTTTTCGCAAAATTGCTTCTAGGATAATCTTATAAAAGAATTCTTATTTATTTTATCGCGCCCCCGTGGCACAATGGTACTGCGTCCGCCTCGAAGAAATTTGCATTAAAAACAAAAGAACAGAAAGCGGAGCCCTTTGGGCATCCAGGTTCGATTCCTGGCGGGGGCGTAAATCCTTTCGGATTTACTGCAATATTTTTTGCAAGCAAAAAACATAGGGGGCGTTTTCTCAAATCATAAAACAAGATATTTTTAAATTCCCTTTTGCTAAAAATAAAAAGAGGGCGCATGATTTACAAAAACTGGCTGCGGGAAAATTTTTTGAAGGGAAAAAAACCGGGACGCTCATTCCTGAAAAAAAATATTTCGACGGAATGCCTTGTCATCGGCGGCGGGATTGCAGGATTGCACGCCGCGTTAAAATTAATTGATTCCGGGAAAAAAGTCGTTCTTCTTGAAAAGACAATTTGCGGCGGCAGCTCGTCGGGGCAAAGCGGCGGATTTCTGAGCCCCGAAAGCGAAGAGGACATGAGCGCTTTGACAAAAAGATACGACAAGAAAAGCGCGAAAACAATCTACGGCATCCCAAAAAAAGGGGTGGAACTTATCGCAAACAACATAAAAAAATACAAATTCAAATGCGATTTCAGAAAACAGGATTCGCTTCTCATCTCGGCAAAAGAATCGCACAACAAAAAAATCTTCGAAGAAGCAAGAGCTAAAAAAGCCGCAAATTTGCCGCACAAAATATTAAACAAGGCGGAACTGAAAAAAATACATCCGGGAAAAAATTATCTTATGGGATTGAGATATCCCGGTTCTTACGGAATCGACTCGTTTGCATATTGCCGAGAAATGAAAAATCTTCTTGTCAAAAAGGGCGTTAAAATATACGAGGGGAGCGAAGTAAAAAAAATAAATGGAAATACGGCGATAACGCGCTTCGGCTCCGCAAAAGCAAGGGACATAATAATTTGCGTCGACAAATTAAGAGACGAAATTGGCGGGGATTTTTCAAAAAAATATTATCACCTCCAAACGTATATTGCAATAAGCGAGCCGCTTAATCGCGAGGAGATGAAGAGCATTTTTCCAAATGGGGAATTGATGTGCTGGGATACCAACTGGGATTACGCATATTATCGCCCGGTGTTTGAAAACAGAATTCTTGTCGGCGGCTCTTCGGCAATGACGGCTTATATGAAAAAAGAGCGCCATTCTCCCGAAGTCATAAATTATTTCATCGGCGATTTAAAATCAAATTTTCCAAAGATAAAAAATGTCAAATTCACGCATTATTGGGCGGGATTAATTGACGTGACGAAAGACCTTGTGCCGATTGCCGACTATGAGCCAAAAAATAAATCAATACAATATGCGCTCGGATGCGCGGGATTAAACTGGGCGGCGTATTGCGGGGACTATCTTGCGAGAAGGGCCGTCAATCCAAAAAACACCCGGGATTTGTCGGAATTTCTCGGAGCAAACAGGAAGTTTTTCATTTCAGACAAAGTCCAGTCAATCCTCGGAAAAAAGATTTCTTTTTTCATAAGCCATCTCCGGCATTTTTTAAAATGAATAAAGATTTGTTCAACGAGTAATTCTTGTTTGAATTGCAAAAATTTGTCTCGCTTTAACTCGCGATGACAAAGGATGATAACTGTAAATCCGCGTTTTATGTTAACATTGGTTTCTTTGAGGGGGCGAGCAATCTGACTTTAACTATTTTAAAATTATTAATAATAAAGTCGGGTTGCGAGTTAGGGGATTGGAGGATGAAAAAATATTCTGTTTAATAAGTTAGAAAAATCAGGACTTTCTAAACAAAACCGTTGAATAAACTAAATTTTTAAACCCGCCCGACATCCAATATAATAAAATGAGGTTTGATTTTGCTGTTTTTGGAGCCACGGGATTGCAGGGAAGGATTGCCGCAAAGGATTTGTTTGCAAACGGATATTCTGTTTTGCTTTGCGGCCGCGATAAAGGAAGAATAGAAGATTTGCTGAAAAAACACAAAGGAAAAACGGAATTTGCGCGCATCGAGGCGGAAAATGTAAGTCATATGGCGGATGTGATAAAAAAACACGGCACGGAGATTGTGGTTAATTGCGTAGAGGGAGATTGGAATTTGAATATTTTGGATGCCTGCATAAAAGCCGGTGCGAGTTGCGTAGATCTTGATACAACCATTTCAAAAACAAAAAAACAATTCGCCATGGATAAAACATTGAAGGAAAGAAAATTGATAAGCATAACCGGATGCGGTTCTGTTCCCGGAACAGGGAATGTAATGTTAAGATATGCCGCCCAGAAATTTGATTCTTTTCATACAATAAAATGCGGTTACGACTGGAAATCAAACATGAACAAATTTGTAGTGCCTTTTTCAATCTTGACAATTACAGAAGAGTTCATGAGCCCCGCAAGTATCCTGAGGGATGGAAAATTGACGGCAGTAAAAGATCCGATGGATTCACTCACGCTTTGTTACCCGAGGAGCATAGGAAAGCAGAAATGCTTCAACGACGAGCATCAGGAAACATACACATTTCCCCATTATTACAAAGATAAAGGACTTAAAAACGTCGAATGCTTTGCCGGATTCCCAAAACATTCTTTTGACAGAATAAAAACCATGATTGAGCTGGGAATTGCGAGCAAAGAGCCGATAAATTTCAAAGGGACCAAAATAAGACCGATTGACTTCTTGACGCAGGTTTTGAAAAGAATAAAAGTCCCGAAAGGATACAAAGAGACGGAAAACCTCTGGGTTCATGTTTTCGGAAAAAAAGACGGGAAGAAAAAGGAAATCAAAATGGAATGCGTCATACACACGCTGAAAGGATGGGAAGAGGATTACACAAACATTGATACCGGAATGCCAATAAGCATCATGGCGCAGATGATAAAAAAAGGCGTTATCAAGGAAAAGGGCGCTTTTTCTCCTGAGGGAGTCGTTCCCCCCGAATATTTTTTCAGAGAACTTAAAAAAAGAAAGATGATTGTCTACGAAAACGGAAAGCAGATAAACTAAGAGCAATTAGAATTTTATGGTTTATAAAAAAATAATAGAATTTCTGAATTTTATCACGTCCGCGGGCGGGCACGCGCCGACTTCGAGATTTCTCAGATATTCGGTGTGGGGAACCGCGTTCACTGTTCTTGATTTCATCATTCTCATAATCCTCAAGGAATTTTTCGGACTTCTTTATCTGACTTCAATAACAATTTCTTTTATCATGACCACTTTCCTTAATTATGTCGCAATAAGAAAATGGGGTTTTCACGAAACGCAGCGAAAATTTGCAAGGGGATTTGTTTATTATTTCGGAATAAATCTGATAAGTTTGGTGATGCTCTCTCTTCTCGTTTTTTGGATGGTCGAGAATTTGTCTTTGAATTATCTTGTTGCAAGGTTCTTTGCCGGGATTCTCGTCGGGCTTCTGAACTTCGCGCTTAACTCAAAATTCGCGTTCAATTTGGAAATTGTGAAAAACGGCTGACAAAATTTATTCTTGAAAAATTTTGTCAAATTATCTTTTCATTTGTTGCGGGCGCGGCTCATCGGCGGCACCGTGAAAAAATTTTATTTTGAGGAATAAAACGATTGGCAAAAGATTTTTAAATGAATTTTTCATAAATTTAAAATGTTAAAAAAAGCGGAAGAATTTCTCGCGAGAAACAAGGATTATTTTTACAGCGCGTTCAGAATTCTCGTCGGAGCAATGTTTGTGCAGCACGGAGCGCAGAAACTTTTCGGCGCCCTTGGAGGAACGCAGGTCGCTTCAATGACTTCCCTTTTCGGAGTCGCGGGATTTATTGAATTTTTCGGCGGATTGCTCATTGCTTTCGGACTGTTCACGAGGGTCGCGGCGTTTTTCGGAATCGCCGACATGCTCGGAGCATGGTATGTGGCGCATTTGCCCAAGGGAATCATTCCGATACAAAACGGCGGAGAGCTTGCCGCATTGTATTTTGCGGCGTTCCTTGTAATTTTGTCGCAGGGAACGGGAAAATTCGGGCTTGACAATTTATTCAGGAAATAATTATTCTGGAATGAGAAAGTATAAAAAGACAAATTTCCGAAGATTAAAATGGAAGAAAAAATGAAAGGAGGTAATATGGAAGAAGAAAACACCGGAACAATAACAATAAAGAAGAGTGATTTTTGGAAATACTCGACGCTTTTTTTGCTTTTAGTTGTGGTTGTCGGCGGTTTCATGATAATGAAAGGAAACGACGGAACAACCGGAACAGTAACGGGAAATGTTGTTGACGCGGGAACGCAACCCGGCGTTGTAAAAGCGAGTTTGGACGACGACGCGGTTTTGGGAAACAAAAACGCGCCCATTACAATAATTGAATTCTCGGATTATCAATGCCCTTTCTGCAGAAAATTCTGGACAGAAACATTGCCTCAATTGAAAACAACTTACATTGACACGGGAAAAGTGAAATTGGTTTTCAGGGATTTGCCTTTGGCAAGTTTGCATCCTATGGCTCAGGCAAGCGCAGAGGCGGCAGAGTGTGTCAAGGAAAAAGGCGGAGACGCCGCTTATTTCAAGTTCCACGACAAAATATTTGAGGAGCAGAACATAATTGATTCAGGAAGCAAAACAGGACCTGTAACAAAAACAGCAACATACACAAACGACGATTTGAAGAAATGGGCGAAAGCAGTCGGATATGACGTTTCGTCTTGTTTGGATTCCGGGAAATACAAGAGCGAAGTTGCGAAAGACAGCACTGACGCAGGCGCGGCGGGAATTCAGGGAACGCCCGGATTTGTAATAATGAAAAGCGGAGACAAAGAAGGAATTCCTCTTGCAGGAGCATATCCTTTCAGCGCGTTCCAGCAAATCATCGAGCAACAGCTTAGCGCTTAAACTTTTTTATTTTTATTATTTTTATTTTATTCATTTCTTTTTTAATTTTCATGGCGTTATTTTCACTCGCCTTCTGTCTCGCGCCCCGACTTTGTGATTAATAAATTAAATTTGTCAAAGTCAAAACGCTCGGGCTCGCAAATTAATTGTCCAGAATCGGCGTTCCGCACGATTACTTGCTAAAATAAAAAAGTTAATGTAAAAAATTACCGCGACGATTAGCATTGACGTAAAGTTGTTTATCAGTTAAAATTCTTTAGAGGGAACTGGACAGAAAAAATAAAAATTTAAAGAAGAATTATCGCCATAAATATCGCGATGTTTGTCGCGTTTGCAACCATGCAATATTCGCATGTTTGTTTTAGAACAAATAACTGTATTGATATCAGAATCAGCGAGACAAGAGCGGCGGCTCCCGTTATGAACTTCTCAGACAAAGAAACGTAATCCAGCAACAAAAATTTAGGATACGCAAAAAGAAAAACCGCGGCGGCGAAAATGAAAAAATAATATGCCATCCCTATAACCGCGTTATCCATTCCAAAAAGATGAGCATATTTGCTTTTCACGACGCTTTCGCAAGTTCCTTTTCCTATGATGCAAAAAAGTTTCTTTTTTTCCCTGTGAACCTTGTTCCAAATGTAAAACGAAACCGCGAAGCCGAAAACAGCCAGCAAAATCAAAAAAACCTCTTTCATACGTTAAAGAAAAAAAGACGGTATAAAAATGTTTGTCAATCCGCGTGCTCAATAAATTGCGGTTTCAAAAGCTTTCCTTCAAGAAGCTTGAATAATTTTGATTGATATTCTTTAATAACTTCGTCGCTCAATCCCGACTGCGTCAATCCAAACCGCGAAAATTTTTCTTCGTCATATATATTGTTCAAATGGCAGATATATCTCGTTGTTTGCCCAATGAGCGCGCCGTCAAAAGAAACAATTGCGGAGGTTCTATTTTTTATTCTTACATACCCTGTTCTAAATCTTGAATCAACGATTTCTTTGCAGGACATATTCCCAAAAGAATAATCAACTTCAAAGGGAATGTAATCAAACGAACGCACTAAATTATCAGGATGAAAATCCCCAACGCGAGCAATCGATTCTGAGCGGATTTTTGAATTCTCGGATACAATTTTTTTGTATAAACCCTGCAATAAAGATTCTAATTCATTCTTTTTAGCATTCCTAATATGAAGAGTTTTACTAAAATCAAACGTCAATCCCTTTACATTTCTTAACAAATCGAGAACTTCCGCTGTTTCTTCAAAATTAAGACGTTTTCCAAGAAGCACTTTTTCCCTTTCAGAAAAATCAAGAACGTATTCCTCTTTAGACATAATGATAAATAATGTTTTAGTTTAAAAGAATTGCTGCACTAGACAATCAATT
This sequence comes from Candidatus Pacearchaeota archaeon, assembly GCA_016204145.1. Lineage (GTDB taxonomy): Archaea > Nanobdellota > Nanobdellia > Pacearchaeales > GW2011-AR1 > JACQLK01. Next base: position 7,704 of record JACQLK010000006.1, read on the forward strand.
AGAATATAGGCATATTCATTCTATCGTGAAATCCTTGGTATTCTTTGCCTGTCGGACTTCTACGATAAGGGATTTTGCAATCGTTGCAATACATAGAAACCGCTACCATGTTCCCACTGGATTCCATGCCGCCGTATTCTGAATTCGGATGCCCTCTTGCGGCGCATTCTTCAATTCTTTTTTGCCTTTTTTCGGAGCCCTTTTTAATCTGTTCAATCATTTCATCGGTAAGCTGCAAATCGCCAAGAGGATTTTCTCCCTTTTTAATAACACTTGTCCACAAATTTGCTCTTTCAGAATCGTTTGTTTTGGAAGATAAATTTTTTCTCATTTTTCAAGTTGTTATCAAATTGTAAATGGTCTATCCTTAACGCTGTGCCACCATTCCGCGTGTTCAGCTCTCTTAATAAAAATGTCATACTGAGGATTTCCCGTTAACCCCAAAGCCCCTCTAACTTCTTCCGCAGCTTTATCAAGCCGTGATTTTAATTCGGCTCTTCCCTCCGGAGTATTATAATAATTTTGCAATTCAACGCTCTTTCTTTTCCTCTCGGCTAATTCTTCAGGAGTAGGCGGTTGCGGAACTCTGCAACGATATAAAGGATACATGAGAATATTTGTGGAAGGAACTATTTAAATTTAATTGTTCTCAATCATATTTCTCAAACAAAATTCTTTTTTCTTCGACGCCGAGGGAAATTAATTTTTCCTTCGCTGCGTTTATCATCGGGCTTAAGCCGCAAATGTAAACATGACCGCGGAAATTTTTCCCGAGATATTTTTCGAGAAAATCCTGCACGTAGCCGCGGTTTTCAAACTCGGGATTTTTCGGGCGGCTTAAAACATTGTGAAATTCAAAATTTTGATATTTTTCTTTTAGTGTTTCAAATTCGGCGTCGTAAAGAACATCCTGCTCGTAGCGGAATCCCTTTATGAAAATTATTTTTTTGTCAAACTTATTCTTGAGGATGCAAGGAATCATGCTCATGAACGGGGTTATCCCCGTGCCGACGGAGATGAAAACAATCTCATTTTGAAGGGAATTTTTGTCAACAAGAAATTTTCCCGCGGGACCGAACAATTCAACACAATCTCCCTTCTTCAACGTCCTGATAAATTTTGAGGCCGGACCGTCGACAAGTTTCACGCATGTTTCTATATAATTCTCTCCCGGAGAAGAGGCGATGGAATAAGGACGCCGGAGTTTTTTTCCCTGAAACGGAACGCTCAAAGAGACATATTGCCCCGGCTTGAAATCAAAATTTCCCGGAACGGAAAAACGGAGAATTTTCACGGAATCGCTGACGTTTTTTACATCCAAAAGTTCAGATTGAAATATTTGAATCATTTTATTCCGGCGTATCCTTTTTTCTCCAGCTCTTCAGCCAATTCCGAGCCGCCCGACTTTACAATTTTCCCGTTCTTCATTATAAATATTTCGTCCGGCTTTATGTATTCAAGCATTTTTTTATAGTGCGTTATAAGAAGAACGGTTTTTTCTTTGCTGATGAAATTTTTTATCCCTTCGGCGACTGTCTTCAAGGAATCAACGTCCAATCCGGAGTCGGTTTCGTCGAGGATTACAAATTTCGGATTCAAGACAAGCATCTGCAAAATGTCAGATTTCTTTTTTTCTCCTCCGGAAAATCCAAGGTTCAAAAACCTCGAAAGAAAATTTTCGTCAATGCCGAGTTTTTTTGCATTTTTCTTCAGAAAATTGTGAAATTCAAGCACGTTCATTTTTTTTTCGCTGATTGCATTGTACGCGGTTCTCAAAAAACTTGAAATTGTCACTCCTTGAACCTCGGTCGGATATTGGAAAGAAAGAAAAATTCCTTTTTTCGCCCTCTCATTTGCGGGAGCGTTTGTTATGTCTTCGTTGTTGAAAATCACGCTTCCCGAGAGGTTGTAACTTTTGCTTCCCATCAATACCTGTGCGAGAGTGCTTTTTCCTGAGCCGTTAGGGCCCATGAGCGCGTAGACCTTTCCTTTTTCAAGTTTTAAATTTATATTTCTTATTATCTCTTTTCCTTCTTTTTCAACGCGGAGATTTTTTATTTCAAGAATCGGCATTTTATATTTTTTCAACTACTTGGCATTCATCCTCGTAGATTATATTTTTTAACTTATTATAACTTACTTTCTCTATTGTTATATTCTTTAAATATTTTTTATGTATCGGATAGTAATTTTTCAAATAAACTTTTTTGCCTTTTGATTTTAAATAAAATCTATAGTTTCCATTTTTTAGATTCGGTTTTGGAATAGAACCCCTAATCTTATCTATTTCCGGAACTAATTCTTTCGGAAGCAATCTTTTCCCGGCAGAAAAAACTCCTTCGCCGTTTGAGGCATATCTGTACAATTTATTTTTCATTTTATTTCAGCGCGTTTTTCACGGCATACAGGGGAAGGACGACGCATTTTATTCTCCCGGCATTCACATTTATTTTTAGCATTTTAATTATATCCTCTCTTGATAATTTTTTCGCGTCTTCGACTTTCATTCCTTTTATTTTGCTTGAAAGCATCGAGGATGAAACCACAGACATTACACATCCGCTTCCGCAGAATTTAACGTCTGCGATTTTCCCGCCATTAACGACGAGTTGCATCGTGATTTCATCGCCGCACGAGGCGTTTGTTTCCGTGTGCCTGTGAGTCGCGTTTTTCAATTCGCCGCAGTTCTCGGGACTTTTATACAATTCAAGTATGTGCTCCCTATACATCTCAGATGGAAAATTTTCGTCGGTCATTTTTTATTTTTTGAAACATCAATCGGTTTTAATTTTTTATTCTTTCCCTAAGCTTTTTAATATCTTTCCATTCTTCAGGTTCATTTCCAGCTTATTTTTGATCCAAATGTGATTTAGCGGATTTTCATATCCCCGAAAATTTAATAAATCATTTACAATCCCCTGAATTTGATTTTTTCTCATTTTCCAAACTTCTCCTTGATTTTTTTAATCGCTTCAATCAATTTGTCAATGTCTTCAAACGCGTTGTAAAGATAAAAACTTATTCTTATTGTGCCTTGCAGTCCGAGTTTTTTCATCAAAGGCATGCAGCAATGATGCCCTGCGCGCACGGCAATTCCAAAACTGTCAAACAAAGAAGCCGCGTCGTGGGGATGAATCCCTTTAATGTTAAAAGATATTATCCCGGAGGAGTTTTCAATTCCGGGGTTGTAAATTTCAACGCCTTTCATTTTTTTTAATTTTTCAAGCGCGTAACCCAAAAGCTGTTTTTCCCAAGAAGAAATATTTTCAATTCCTATTTTTTCAAGATACCTGATTGCTTCTCCCAACGCAGAGGCGTCGGCAATGTTCTGCGTTCCCGCCTCGAATTTTTCAGGCAACTCGGCGAATTCGGCGTTTTCATAGGAAACGGATTTTATCATTCCTCCGCCGAAAGAAAACGGCGGGATTTTTTCAAGAAGTTCTTTTTTCCCATAAAGAATTCCGATTCCCGCAGGGCCAAGCATCTTATGGCTTGAAAAAACGAGAAAATCGCAATCAATGTTTTTCACGTCAACTTTCATATGCGGAACGCTTTGCGTCGCGTCGATTATTGAAAACGCGTTTTTTGTTTTTGCCAGATTTGCGATGGCTTTTGCGTCGTTGAGCGTTCCAAGTGCGTTTGAAACATGGACAAAAGACACAATCGCGGTTTTCTCAGTTATTTTGCTTTTTGCGTCTTCCATATCAAGAGTGAAATCGCTTTTTATTTTTATGAACCTCAATTTCATGTTTTTTCTTTTTGCAAGCTGCTGCCACGGAATCAAATTGGAATGATGTTCCATCTCTGTCAAAAGAATTTCATCTCTGCCGTTTGGAATCGCCGACTCCAAAGAATAAGCAATTGAGTTAATAGAGTCGGTCGCGTTTTTTGTGAAGATTATTTCTTCTGAAGAGGCGTCAATGAAATCCGCCGCTATTTTTCTCGCCTTTTCATATTCTTCCGTCGCCTTTTCCGCCAAAGAGTAAATCCCTCTCGAAGCGTTTGCGTTTGAATTTTCGTAGAATTCTTTTATTTTTTCAATCACAACTTTCGGCTTTTGCGTCGTCGCGGCATTGTCAAGATAAACAAGATTTTTATTATTCTTGAAGATAGGAAAATCGTCTTTCAGTTTTTTCGCGGTTGAATTATTTATGGTCATTTTAATTATTAATCGTATGGATATTCTCATGCCGGAAAGTTTTTCCAAAAACGCGAAATTTTCTAAGGACGCATTCAGACGCCGCTTTTTTCGGCTCGGTATAACAGCAATAAATTCCTTCAATTGATTCAATATTTAATTTTTTTAGCCGTTCAACCGCCGGCTCGTAAAAATTCCATATATTTCCGCTTGCTTCAAGAAACCTATGCTCGTATCCGCCGTTGTTTATTCTTGTAGCAACCGATATTCTAATTGTCTCCGCGGAAAAAATATTTTTGATTAAATTTGCCATTTTAAAGAACATTGTTTTAATTTAATAAGTTTATTGCAATCCGAGAAGCATTTTTACTTTCTCACTCGGAGTCCAAACCGGCTCAAAAACAATATCTATCTCCGGATTTTTGAAGCCCTTTCTTTTCAGTTCTTCTTTTACCTGAGACATCAGCATCGGCCCGTAAGGGCACGTCGGGGAAGTGAATGTCATTTTTACGAGAATTGAATTGCCTTTTTTTATTTCTATTCCGTAAATCAATTCCAGATTGTAAATGTCCAAATTTAATTCGGGGTCGAGGATTTTTTTCAGAACAGAGACCGCGTCTTTTCGCGCAAGTTTTTTTTCCATCAGCAAACAGAGTTTTCTATTTCCAACTCTATAAGTCGGTTTAATTCGACCGCGTATTCCAAAGGAAGCTCTCTTATCACCGGCTCTATAAAACCAGAGACAATCAATTTTGTCGCCTCTCCTTCGCTTAGACCGCGCGACATCAAATAAAACAATTGCTCTTCGCCGATTTTTCCCACGACGGCCTCGTGCGAAACGTTGACGTCGTTCTCCGCAACTTCCAAACTCGGAATCGTCGTCGCCTTGCTGATATTGTCCAGCATCAATCCGTCGCAGCGCGTGCTTGATTTTGAATTTACCGCCCCTTTTTTTATTTCAACCAACCCGCGATAAGAAGAAATCCCGCCGTTTTTCGAAATTCCCTTGCTGATAATCGTCGAACTTGTCTCGGGAGCCAAATGATAAACCTTGCATCCGGTGTCTTGATGCTGTCCTTGCGACGCATATGCGATTCCGAGATAGTCGGTTCTTGCATTTTTTCCGCGAAGAACAGAACAAGGATACAACATCGTTACTTTGCTTCCCAAATTTCCGTTGACCCATTCCATTATTCCGTCTTCGTAAACAATCGCGCGTTTCGTATTCAGATTGTAAGTGTTCTTGCTCCAATTTTCAATGCTCGAATATCTTACCCTTGCGCCTTTCAAAACATGAATCTCAACGCAACCCGCATGCAAAGAATTTTCATTGTATTTCGGCGCGGAGCATCCTTCAATGTAATGAATTTGCGAATTCTCGTCGGCAATTATCAAAGTGTGCTCAAACTGCCCGCCGTTTTTCGCGTTCATTCTGAAATACGCCTGAAGAGGCATGTCAACTTTCACGCCTTTTGGAATGTAAATAAAAGTTCCGCCGCTGTGAACAGCCGCGTGCAACGCGGCGAATTTATGCAGGCGTATCGGAACGCAGGAATTCATGTAATATTTTTGCACAAGCTCAGGATATTGTTTTACAGCTTCGTCAAAATCCAAGAAGATTACCCCTTTTTTCTCCCACTGCTCTTTCAATTTATGATAGACCACATCCGACTCGTATTGCGCGCCCGTTCCCGCCAAAACCATTCTCTCCGCCTCGGGAATTCCGAGTTTTTCGTAAGTGTTTCTTATCTCTTCCGGAACATCGTCCCAATTTTGAGAATTTTCATTCGCGTTAGGCCTCATAAAATAATGAATTTTTTCCAAATCCAGAGAAGAAATGTCAGGACCCCATGTCGGCATTTTCAATTCGTTAAAAACATTTAATCCGATAAGACGCTTGTTCAACATCCATTCCGGCTCGTTTTTCTGCTTTGAAATTTCGCGGACGATTTCTTCGTTTAATCCAAGAGGCGTTTTAAATTTCAAATCCTCTTTATTGAAAGAATCGTATGCTTCCCTTGGATTTATGGTTTCGGAGCGCATAATAAACATAATGAGAAGGGGTTATTAAAGTTAACGATAGTTAAATCTAGGAGATTCACAAAATTTATTAAAGAACATATTGAGAAAAGAAAATGAAACTTGAAGACCTTCCCGAGATAAATATAAAACTCGGATATATCAAGGATATAATGGTGGCGGACAGAGCCGAAATTGTTCAATATGTTCCTTCAGAGGAAGCTAATATAAGCATAGGCGGTGATTTTAGTATAGCTGTTGAACCGCCAATTTCCAGATTAGAATTTTATGGTTGCGGAAGAGCAGGAATGTATTATGTCTTGGGAAAGAACAGCGAAAGAAAAGAATTAATAGCAATTCCTTTTTCTAGATTAATTAGTTTTGAAGAAATAGAAAACAAAGAATTTCCTATGTTTCATACAGTAATTAGAGAGCAGGACGGAAGATTAAAGTATCAGGATAAAGAAATAGAAGTAATAAAATTAGAGTTTATCAGATCTTATCGGTCTCTTATTAGATCAAATGAATTTGGATTTAGAAAAAGAGAAAATAATTCTGAAACTAAATAATCCACAAAAGTAAAATAAAATTATTTTTTATTTTCCCCTTCTCTCCCTCCAAATCAACCACGAATAAACAATTATCAGCAAGCCGTAATCCGCGGCGAGGAAATACGGATTTGCCCATGAAAAGCCGCTGAATTTCCATCCTGCAGCGGGCCAGAAAATAGGCGTCGGAAAAAACTTGTAAGTATGCGTCGGAATGTCCATTAAAATGTGCAAAAGCCAAGCCCCCAGAATCAAAGATTTTTTCCTGAAAATAAAAAATGCTATTGCAAAAATAATCGCAAATATTATTATGCTGTGGCTTAAATTGTAAAGATGATTCGCCACCTGAAACATCGGCAACGCCTGAGTCGCCGGCTCTGTCGCATCGGGATGTGGAAAACCGCTCGCTTTTCCGGTTATGATATTAAAAAAATTCCAAACAAAGGGTATTGAAAACGCGAACAAATCGGGAAACACGCCGAAAAAAACAGCAAGATAAAAATTGAATTTGTCTTTCCCCTTTCTTTTCAGATTAAGAAATTTATACAACGCTCCCGCCCAAAGTCCATGGGAAAATATATCCATCAACGGGTAAATTATTTTTTGTTTATAAATTTATAAATGACAGGAAATCTATTTGTTTATGAAAAATGCGAAAAAGGTTTTGTTCCTTGGAGCCAGCGGAAGGGTGGGACCGAGTTTTATTGAAGAATATTTCAAAAAATACAAAATGGACTACGAAATAATTCTAGGATATCACAAAACAAAGCCGGAATATCCTTTGGAAGCGAGGAAAATTAATTTGTCAAATATTGAGGTCTTGAAGAAGGCAATGGAAGGAATAGACATTGTGATAAATTTCGCGGCGAATTCAAATCCCGACGCGGAATTCCCTGAAATCTTGGAGCCGAATATCGTCGGGGCGTACAATGTTTTTGAAGCCGCAAGACAAATGAAAGTTAAGAGAATTATTTTCGCGAGCAGCGTGCATTCGATAAGAGGTTATCCGCTCGGATACGAAGTGAAGCACAACGAGGTTCCAAGACCGCTGAATTTTTACGGCGCGTCGAAAGTATTTGGAGAAGCATTGTGCCATGTTTTCTCACACAAATATGGAATCTCGTGTTTAGCAATAAGAATCGGCGCTTATGTTCCAGACGACAAAAAAGAAATCGTTTGTTATACAAGAGAATATTACGATTATGTCATAAGCCAAAGGGACTTGGCGCAACTTATTCACAAATGCGTCGTCGCGCCGGACGAAATAAAATTCGGAATCCTTTCCGGAATTTCAAACAACAAGAGAAAATACATGGATTTGAGATTCACGGAAGAGCTCGTCGGATACAAGCCGGAAGACGACGCCTTTGAAATGTGCGAGGAGATAAAAAAGAGGGGGAAGAGTTAGTTACAGCTTAGGTAATTTCTTTAGTAATTCTTCAAAATCAATTGGCTCTAAAATTTCATAATGAACTAAAATCAGAGTTAATAATAGTACAATTAAATATTCAATAATAAATTTTCCAAAGTTAGATATTATTGACGCCCATCATGGAAAAATTGCATTTACAAAAAGATTTGTAAAAATATCAAAATTTAAAACTTGATAAAAAGCTACTTGTATAACTCCCAAAATCTCGAAAATTATTACAGGAGATCTTATCCAAATCAGAAAAGATGCAGGCAATATTCTTCCCCATTCTTTTTCAAATGTTTCTCTTAATTAATCAAGACATTCTTTCATTTTCCAAAGATGCGGGATGAAGGATTCGTCCCGCGAGACAACCTACGGTTTTCTTCGCTTAACTTTCCCTAACCGTTTAAACCGATTCGTGGTCCAAATCCGAAGCTATTTCGCTTCGCTCAACGCGTATGCGGGATGAAGGATTCGGACCTTCGCAGGCACTAAGCCACAGGATCTTAAGTCCTGCCCGATTGACCACTCCGGCAACCCCGCGTAAAATAAGAAAAGAGAAGGGGATTAAAAATGTTTATTAAACGGGAAAAATTGTCCTCTAAATGAATAATTATCTCTTTGAAGTGATTGATAAAACAGGCAGAAAAATTCGCTTGACAGAAGAACAATGGGGGCATATAAAAAGAGACCATCCTCTTGTGGAAGAAGAGGAGATAAAACAAACTCTGACTAATCCATTAAGAATTGTTCAAAAATCTAAAGGTAAATGTTTTTATTATCAATATTTTAAATATAAGGAACTTCCTCACAGGCACTTAAAAGTCATAGTTAGATATTTAAATGGAAACGGTTTTGTAATAACGGCGCATTTTGTAAGATACATAAATTAAAATGGAAGGAGAAATGAGAATTTATTATGATGAAGAAGGAGATTATCTCACAATTTTCATAGGAGAATCCAAACCAAATTATGGAGAGGAGATAGACGATGATATTACTATTTTCAGAGACCAAATATCCAATGAAGTTGTCGGCATTGGCGTATTAAATTTTAAGGAAAGGGCAAAATCGCTGAAAGATATAGAACTCAAACTTCCGTTCAAGGTTAATTTTTCTGCGTTAAAGATTTGATTTACAAAAAAGGCAGCGTGTTTATTTTTTCCTTTTCTGGATAATCCACAAATAAAACATCTACGTCAACAAAGTCATTCTTGAATAACTCTTTTATTTCATCTATTGTTTTTATGAAATCGCCGTGTTCTTTGTGGAACAATTGTATGAAACAATTCGGCTTTGACACTGACAAAACAATGCTTCTCACGTGCCCGGATTTCTCGGCAAAGTCCTTTATTTTTTTCTCGTTTTCCGCGGAAAAATTCTGGATGTTAATCAATATCGTTGAGAGAAAATAACCGAGTTTTTTCATGTCAAAAATTATCGCAGAACTCAAAATAAGTTTTCTTTCGCGGAGTTTTTTTATTTTGTATAACGCAAGCTCGGGCGAAATTTTCAGCTTGTCCGCTATTTCAACAATTCTTTCCCTTCCGTCCTCGGCGAGCATTTTAAGGATTTGAATTTCCTGCTTATCCAAAGACACTTCCTTTATCTCCTGATTGAATAAGACGCCCTCTTCTTTCTTTTCGTCAAGGAATTTCAATGGCCATATCTTGCCGTAGTAATAATTAAAAACAAAATAATCAGAGATTTTTTCCTTTTGCTCGTTAAGCAATTTATTGAGATGCTCCCTGAATTCTTTCTCGTCTCTGAAAAATAATTCCATGACTAAATCATATTTGTTGGAAATAAAGGCAATGTCCAGCAAATTTTTTTCCTTTCCCTGTTTTTGAAAAAAGTTTTTTGCATAAATCGGCTTTGCGAATTTAAGAAGCAAAATCCGGTACTCTTTGTATCCAAAAGCGGGGTAATTGAAAAGCGTTGTAAATTGTTTTATTATTCCCTCTGACATGAATTTCTTTATTTTGTAGTCAACCTGCTCTCTTGTCAATCCGAGGGCTTTCGCTATTTTTGTGCTCGGCTCGCGCGCGTGATGATATAAATAGCTCAAAAGCCGCGCGTCTTGAGGTTTTAGTTCCATTTATTAAACATGGATGAAGGGTTTATAAAATTATGGATTTAAGAAAGAAAAAATGGGAAATTGTTTATTTTATGCGGAAAATTGAAGGGGAAAATATATGTATGGGTTTGAATAAAGAGAGTTAATTAAAACATGGAGAAAAAACAAAATGATGAATCCAACAATAGGAATGAGGCTGCAACTTGATGGAGAAAGCATGGAAGACGCGGTTAGAGAAGCAAGGGATAAACCTACAGAATACTTGGAAGGTTATGTGACTTGCTATGAAAGAACAGGAAGCAGATTGACGAGGTTCTTTTTAGGAAACGACATGACTGCAACGGCATATAAACGAGTTTTGGAAGAAAGAAGAAAATAAAATGACAAATAAATATTCCCTAAGAGAACTTACACCAGCGGAAATGCAATGCGCTCCTTTTGGTGCTTGTCCTGCAATTTACGAAGTTGAAAGAATAACTCCAGAATCCGAGCAGTGCCTTGGAGGTTTGGGTTGTCCTGAAATTTACAAAGTAAAAAGGATTACGCCGGAATCAGAACAATGCGTGGTTGGAGCTTGCAATGAGATTTATGGAACAGAAGAGGGAGATTATTTATTAATCGGGACTTTGATAAAACCGGAAGAAGCCGGCTTGGAAGGAAAAGTAGGAAAAAACGAGGCATTAATTAAAGTGCCAAAAGGGTTGATTGACAATAGAGGAAAGTAGTTTTTTATTCTTATCAGTAAATTTTGTATTTTCTAGATTAACTAAATTTTTTCTAAGTAGTTTTTTAGTTTTTGTGGAAAATTAATGGGGAAATTATATATAGATTCTAAATACTACTTGAAAGTAATTAAAACACGAATGAAATAGGAAAATGACAAGGAAAAAAACACGGATTTCCGGAGAAGAGTTTGTAGGAAAAATCCTAAACGGAGAAAGAGATTTTTCAAACATATATCTCGAGAAGAATTTTGATCTAAACGGAAATGATGCATTCACTGAGTTACAAGAATATTTGCGCAGTCCCGGATATAACTCAGATTTAGAATTAAGAGGCGCTACCTTAATCGGACTTAAAGCCAACGGAATATATTTGCCATATTTGAATGCACCATTTGCCAAAATATATCATTCACAATTTAGCGGGGCGCACCTCCCGAAGACCAATTTATGCGGGTCGGTTCTTACGGGTTCTAATTTTAACTTTGCAAAATTATGGAATGCGGATTTATCTAAAACACGCCTTGAAAGAACGCAATTTAAAGAAGCGGAATTAAATGAAGCAAATCTTGCGGAAGCAGTTTGTCGGGGCACTAATTTTAGAAAAGCGGAACTTGTCGGAGTTAATTTAACAAAATCTAGGTTAATTAGCGGGGATTTTTCCTATGCGGACTTAAGAGACGCAGATTTATCTGAAGCATATATTTATGTAATACATTCAACAGATAGAAGAACCCTGTTCAAGGAAACAGATCTCACAGGAGTTAAAGGTCTTGAATCGGTTTTTATAGGTAAAAAGGAAGATTTAGGTCAGGCAAGAATAGATAGAAAAGAAATAAAATTAACTATGGTGCCTGATTTATATAACGGCAAAGAAACAGGGGTGTATCATGTGAGATACAATTTTATTGGGGGAGAAAGAAAATGATGAATCCTGCAATGGGATATAGATCCATGATGTTTAGTCATAAAGTTCTATTTTCTGAAGCAAGAAAGAGGATAGAACTTTATTCTGATGGGGATTTAGTTAGAGTTTATCAAAATTGCAAAAAAGCATTAAGAAAACCCTCTCTAAAGACAAGGATAGAATTATATAAGTTTTATGAAAATCCTTCCTATCTCCCTCACGATTTATTTGAAGGTCCTGAAGCACTAAGTATTCTAATAGAAAAATATGGAAAACTTTGTGCTGAAAATTTAACAGGGGTAGCGAAAGCTGATCTTGACGGAGTTTTTAACAAGATTTTTGAATGGCATATTAAAATGCAAAATGAAGGGAATTGGAATATAAAATGAATTGGAGAAACTTATTATTAAATACGGTCCCTGTATTAGGATACATAAGTATGAGGAAGAAGGAAAATGTTTCATTTCTTGAAGTTCTTGGTCATTCGGCATATATGACTTTAGTTGCATCTGGAACTCTTGCATTTCTGACGGCGTACGGAACAAATATAACTTCTAAAAGAAATTTCAATCCTGTTGATGCATTCAGAACTTTAAATAAAATCTATGAAGAAATTAAATCGGAAAATAAGATACACCCTGAAAAATTTAAACAAATTTTCGGTCCAAATGGTTTCGCAGACAGAAACAAGGATAATATAATTGACTTCCCCGAAAGAGTTGATGCTTACAGAAGAATGGGTTATTTTCAAGACATTCTTCCAATTGCTGGAGAAACTGAATTTCCAAAACCGACTTTTAGCCAGCTTGAAAGGGCGGTTAATAGTTACGAAGGGGAAAATGAAAAATTTAATTAGAAGATTAGGAACATTTGCCACAAAAACTATCTTAATAGGCGGAGCGATTGGATTAACATACGCGCCGCAATATACCTTAAATCAATATAATCCAAAAAGGTTAAATGGCAGCAGATTCGCAAGAGATATGCCCAATCCAATTTATGTGGGTTATGACAAGAATAATGATGGCGTTCCTGATTTTGTAATAGAAGGGCATTTCTTTCCATTTGGCGGGGGTTTTTCAATTTCTAGAAAGCCAACGAAAAAGGAAATTGAGACATACAAAAACAGATAGCTTCAAATTTTCTTCTCTGAAAACTTTTATAAACCACTTTCTGATTTTCTTAATTATGGCAAATCGGAAAACAAAATTTCCTCAATGCCATTTTACTAAAAATATTTGAAACGCAAAATGGCAAAGGAAACATCATTGGAGAAAATCAAAAGATTTGTTTCCAACCAGAAAAATATCAGAAACGTCGCGACCTCTGCCCATATACATCACGGCAAGACGGCATTCACGGACAATCTTCTTGCGGCCGCGGGAATGATGGCTGCAAAATCCGCCGGCGACTTGGACGCGGGAATGGCGACGTGGCAGCACTCCGACGAGCAGGAGCGTTTGATGACTGTCGACGCCGCGAACGTTTCAATGGCGCACGAATACAACGGAGAGGAATATCTTGTAAATCTCATCGACACGCCGGGGCACGTTGATTTTGGAGGAAACGTGACAAGGGCGATGAGGGCGATTGACGGAACTTTTGTTTTGATTTGCGCGGTCGAGGGAATAATGCCGCAAACCGAAACCGTTTTGAGACAAGCGTTGAGAGAAAGAGTAAAACCGGTGCTGTTCATAAACAAGGTTGACCGGCTAATCAAGGAAGTCAAATTAACTCCGGAAGACATGCAAAAAAGATTTGCAAAACTCATCGACGATTTCAATCTTCTCATAGAGCAAATTGCGGAGCCGGAATTCAAAAACAAATGGAAGGTTAACGTTTCCGACGGCAGCGTCGCTTTCGGGAGCGCAAGGGACAATTGGGCGTTGTCTGTTCCGTTCATGCAGAAAAAAGGAATTGGATTCAAAGACATCATAAAACTTTACGATATGCCCGAAGAAGAAAGAAACAAATGGGTTTGGGAAAAGGCGCCGCTTAACGAGGTAATTCTTGACATGGCGATAAAGCATCTGCCAAATCCCGTCGACGCGCAGAAATACAGAATCCCGAAAATATGGCACGGCGATTTGGAAAGCGATTTCGGAAAAAATCTCATGAACTGCAACAAGGACGGGGAAATTGCATTTGTGATAACAAAAATTGTCATAGATCCGAAGTCAGGAAAGGAAATCGCGGCTGGGCGTTTGTACAGCGGAACAATCGTCAACGGAACGGATGTTTACGCAAACAGCGCGAAAAGAAAAGGAAGGATACAGCAAGTTCTTGTCTACAACGGAATAAAACCGGAGCAGCTTGATTCTGTTCCGTGCGGAAATGTTCTGGCGATTGCAGGGTTGAATGCCGATGTCGGAGACACAATCACTGTAAATCCGCAAACATCTTTTGAGGAAATAAAACATTTGTTCCAGCCGGTAATAACAAAGTCCATTGAAGTCGTGAAAACCGCGGATTTGCCGAAGCTGATTGAAATTTTGAGAAAAGTCGCGAAAGAAGACCCGTCGATAAAAGTTGAAATCAACGAGCAGACGGGCGAGAGTTTGCTCTCTGGAATGGGAGAGTTGCATCTTGAAATCATTGAGGGAAGAATAAAAAGCGAGAAGGGGCTTGAAGTTAAAATGGGGCAGCCGATTGTCGTTTATAGGGAAACAGTGACGAAGCAGTCAAACGAAGAAGAAGGAAGAAGCCCGAACAAGCACAACAGTTTCTTCTTGAAAATCGAGCCGCTTGAAGACGACGTTTACAATCTGATTGACAGCGGAGACATTTCAGAAGGAAGAATAAAGAAAAAAAGCGACGAGCTTTTCAACAAACTTTCAAAACTCGGATGGAGCGGAGACACTGTAAGAGACATAAGGGACATTTACAAAGGAAACATGTTTCTCGACGAGACAAGAGGGGAAGTTCATATAGGGGAAATCATGGACATGGCTCTTGACGCCTTTGAAATGGTCATTGATCAGGGGCCTTTGGCGAGAGAGCCGTGCAATAAAATGAAGGTTTCTTTGGTTGACATAAAACTTCACGAAGACGCGATTCACAGGGGACCGGCGCAAGTTTATCCCGCCGTGAGAGAGGCGATGAAAGGCGCCATGAAATCCGGCGGCGCTGCATTGCTCGAGCCGGTGCAAATTCATTTGATAGAAGTTCCCGAAAGTTTCATGGGCGAGATAACAAAACTCGTCGGAAGCAAGAGAGGGCAATTGCTTGATATGTCGCAGGAAGGCGGAATGGCGCACATAAAGGCGAAAATTCCCGTCGCCGAGATGATAGGATGGAGCAACGATTTGCGTTCAGCGACGGAAGGAAGAGGAAATTCTTCCCTCATGGATCAATTGTTTGAAAAAGTTCCCGCAGGAATGCAGGCGGACGTGATAAGAAAAATCCGTGATAGAAAAGGGCTGGCGGAAAATCAGTAATCTTATATACCTCTTTTTCTCAGAATTTTCATGAGAAATTTAATCAATGTAATTCATCCGCACACTTACAAGATGTTAAAAAAAGAAAAAGGTTTTACCCTTAATGTCGGACCGTGCGAGGAATATGCCGAGAGAGACAAAAGAGTTTCATCTTTTCTTCACGAAGCGATTGATTCTGGAGCAAAGATTATGCATTATCAAAATGCTTCGGCAAATTCGCTGAACAGAATTTTTATGGACAATTCTTTAAAATTTGATACATTATATAAATTGCTTTTTGACGGCAGAATTGAAACGCTCGGGACAACTTCCCAGGGAATTCCGGCTCCGGATATTAAACCTACATTTATTAGCGACGAGGTCTGGAAATATTTAAGAGAGGAAATAATCTCTCATTCTGAATTGGAATCAAAAATAGGAAAACCTTCTACAACTTTTTTCATCGGCGGCGTCCTTGAAAATTGCGTCGAGAATTTCGCGGCGTATTATGCATTGAATTACAAAAACGGCGAGAGAACAATCTGCGTTCCGGAATTGTGTGCTTCTTTCAACGAAGACGGGGCGAGAGACGCAAGAAAAAAATTAATTGAAAGGGGAATAGAAATGATAAGTTATGACGAAGCAATCAATTTACTTCACCGCAACAATTCTTAAAAACAATCTTTTATTTTATCTGCAATGATAATTGACCCTCATGTTCATTTCAGGGATTTCAAACAAAGTTACAAGGAGACAGTGAAACACGGATTGGAAGTCGCGCGCGACTCGGGATTAAGCGCGGTTTTTGACATGCCAAACACCGACCCGCTGATAATTGACAGAGAAACATTAGAAAAAAGATTGAGAATTGCGAAAGAGGCAAATGTTCCGGAGGTCTTTTACGGAGTTTATCTTGGAGCGACGGCAAATTCTGAACAATTAAAGAGAGCAATGGATTTATACAGAGAATTTTCTCCGCACGTCGTCGGATTCAAACTTTTTGCCGGAGAGTCCGTCGGAAATCTCGCGGTTGTAAACTTTTCTGAACAATTAAATGTTTATAAAGTTCTCGCGGAAGAAGGTTACAACGGCGTTTTGGGAATTCACGCTGAATCAGAACGCGCGATGAGAAAATCGGTTTGGGATTCTTCAAATCCGATAAGCCATTGCATTGCACGTCCTCCCGAGGCGGAAGTTGAATCGATAAAAGAGCAGTTGATTCTTTACAACGATTCAAAATTTCCAGGAAAAATTCACATTCATCACGTTTCGTGCCCAGAGTCGGTTGAATTGATACAGAGAGCAAAAAAGAATGGCGTGAGAATTTCATTGGGAGTTTGCCCGCATCATCTTTTTTACAATCAAGGACAAATGAATTCCGAAAACGGAATTTTGTGGAAAATGAATCCTCCTCTAAGACCAAGAGGATACAATGCAAAAATGCTTGAGGACTTGAGAGAAGGAAGGATTGATTTTATGGAAACTGACCACGCGCCGCACAGCGTCGAGGACAAATTTGAAAAGCACATGTCCGGAATTCCCGGATTGCCGTGGTGGCCAAAATTTATAGAATACTTGAAGATAAATAATTTTTCAGACAAGAGAATAGAAGAAGTGACTTTTGGAAACGCGCAGAAAATTTTCGGAATTGACATAGTTCAAAGAAAAAATCCAGTATTAAAAGACAGAACGCGCGACGAACAATACGCGCCGTTCAAATATTATGAAGAACTTGAAAATCTGGTTATGAAAAAAAATTCACACAAATATTTATAAAATAATTTTTGTTTTTTCTTTGATGGAAGAGGGCGATTCGATTCAGGTTTTGGTCGAGGGATTGAATCATTCAAGGGAGAATCGCCAATTGAATTATCGGGGCGCAACGATTTACATCCCGAAAGGCGCGACGCATATCAACGACGGGGATTTCATTTACAGATTTTACGGGACCACGGATTTCAAAGGAATAAAACGGGAAAATAACGGCGGCTTGGAGACGGAGTTCGTCGGCAGAATAAGGGACTTTGAACATTTGACGCGACCGAGAACGATAATAATCTCCGACGGAAGAATTTTTGTCGAGCAAAGCACTTCTCTTGACAGGAGTTACATGAATTTGCTTGAAAAGGAAATAATCCGCGAAGCGGGAAGAATTTTCAGCGCGCAGAATTATAATCCTTAGATTTTTGGAATTCTTCGAGAGTTTTATACCCGAGTTCATTGAGTTTTGTTTCAAGGCCTTCGGCTATTTTTTTTATCAATCCTAAGCCGTGCAATATGTAAGGGGTGTAACCGGACAGAAGATTTGCTCCCGCCTGAAAAGATTTAAACGCCTCATCGGCAGAGACGATTCCGCCGGTTGCAATTATAAAAACGTCCTTGCCGAAATTTTTTCTTGCGTCGCAAATCGCCCTTTGCCTGAAGTCGCGCAAAAATCTTCCGCTCACTCCCGCCGACGGATAGCCCCAATTTGCCGCCGGCACTTTATCTCTTGGAACCATGTAAGTATTTACCGCGACAATTCCGTTCCCGCCGCCTTCCAAAAAAGCATCGACAAGAAAAAGCCAGTTTTTTCTTTCTTCTTCGCTGTCATCGTAAGGGCCCATTTTCACGAGTTTCAGTTTTTCTTTTCCAACAACATCTGAAATTATTTTTGCGCTTGCCCTGAAAACATCCCGCGTTCTAAGCAATTTCAATGAGTCCGTATTGGGGGAATAAGGATTCCATATTATTCCGTCGGAGATGCGGGAAAAGTCCCTGACAAGGGTTTCCAATTCCCTGTAAGAATTTTTTATTCCTTTTTCGTCCGAAGATGACGGCATCCCGCAGAGATTTGAGAACAGGAGTTTCTCCCCGCATTTTACTCTTTTATAGATTACCGCGTTTCTTCGCGCAATTTTCGCGCCTCTGCTCGGGAATCCCTGGGCGTTGTATACGTTTCCATTTCTCCCGTCGACAAAAACCCTCGGCTTTTCATTTCCCCCTCTTGCATTCAGCGGAACAGTTCCAATAGAAACAAATCCGAAAATTTTTGAAAGAGGATAAAGAACGACGCCGTTTTTATCCATTCCCTCGGCGTTTCCAAAAGGCATGACGCTTTTTCCGGCGACGTCAACGTGCAAATTTGGAAAATCAAAACTTGGAGAAATTTTTTCAACAACATCCTGATATTTGTTCAACAATTCAAGCGCGCGTTCGTGCACTTTTTCAGGGTCGTTTCCGTTGAGAAAATAAGACAGAGGACGCCCGATTTTTTCAAAAAATTCCGAATTCGCAAGACAATATTCAAAGATTTTTCTTTCAAGAAAATTAATCATCACCAACCGTTCATTTTGCAATTTAAATAAATTTATATTTTGCAGAAGAACTTTTGGAAACGCGGCTCAGGACGAATAATCCTGTTATTCCGCGATAAAAAACTTCATAAATTGAAAATCGCGTTTTCTGCAAAATAAAGTTTAGGAAAAACTTTAGAAGTCAAATCTGAATACTCTCATAATAAAATTTCCTCCGGAAATATGTCAAAAACCACCCGTCGCAGACGGGTGGCATGAAGAATCAGAAAAAATCATTCAGCTTCTTTTGAAGTCCTGAAAAATATTTTTGTTTTCTGATGTATCCTTTTATGAATTCCTTGTCTTTGCCTACGGATTCGAGATAATACGCGGGATTCCACAAGCCACTTCCGTAGAAATATTTTTGTTTTATCGACGGAAATCTTGCGAGAAGTTTTTTGCCGACATAACCGCGAACAATTCTTGCGAGCTGCGGTCTGCTGTACAAACCCAAATCAACCATTGCGTGAAAATGATTATTGTCAAAGCCGATTTCCTCGTAACGAATTTGATTTCTTTCAAATGCCTCGACGAGCAACTTGTAGCATTCTTCGCGGACTTCTTTTATGTCAAAAATTTTATGGCAATATTTTGTCTTTGATGAAAAGTGATGCCAACTTTCACCGACGGCAGAGCTGTATCTTATTGGATTGAATTTCATTTTAATAGAAAGGTTTATTTAATTTGAGAAAGTTCTAACTAAGATTTAACTTTCAAGAGCCGAGTATCTCGGCTCTAATAATCAATTAATCAAACAAGAAAAACTTAATGGCGGTTTGCCATCCGTCAAAGACGGATGGAAATGGAAACAATTATAA
>JACQLK010000003.1 GCA_016204145.1 Candidatus Pacearchaeota archaeon
GATTAAGATTAATTTTATCGTTATAGCAGGGATTTTAGTGGCGGGAGAAATTCACAACGAATTGGATTGCGAGTTTGGGCCAGAACAAAATTATAAAAACTATTTTTCCTTACCAATTTTATGAAACCGCTAAAACCGAGCATGAGAGAAAACAAAAGATATTTGCTTGTCGCCGGAAAAAATTTGCGCGAGAACATTGAAAAGGCGATTTTTGATTTCATCGGAATTTTGGGAATGTCAAAAGCCGGCTTTGGTTTTGTGAAAACGGAGAAAGATTCCGCGATAATTTACGTGAACCGCGAAGCGGTTAATGAAGTCCGCGCGTCTTTCGCGGTTTTTCCGGAGAAAATCGAAGTGAAAAAAGTCAGCGGGACGTTAAGAGGATTGAGGGGATGATAAGAAAGAAAATAGGAAAGTTTAAATAATATCATCTGATATAATTAGCATGGAATCGGTAATAAAGAAAAAATCGTATAATGAGACCAATGAAATAGCAAGGTCTCCGACGTTGCAGACAGTTCTCATGGTTGAAAAATTCATAGATGAAAACAGCGGCGAATATAAAAAAACAGAATTGTTCAGAAAACTCCCGAAGAAAGTTATGTGGCAGACGTTTCAAGTTGTGATGGAATATTTGGAAAATTCTTTGAGAATAGCTTATGATAAAGAAGGGTACATAGTTTATATTTGGAACCCCGAATTTGTGAAGAGATTCAAAGACAAACCAGAACTAAGATGGAATGCGAAGTAAATTTTGTCAGCATTGAGTTAAAGAGAACTTTTGAAGAATTGGAAAAGTCAGACCCGCGGCTCTTTAAGGAAATAGGCAAAGCGATAAGAGAAATTTGCCAAAATTCATTTTGCGGAAGAAATGTAAAGAAAAAATTGATACCAAAAGAATTAAAACAAAAATATAACATAGACAATCTTTGGATTTACAATCTAAGAAAGGACTGGAGATTGTTATATTCCGTCGGCAAAGATGAAATAGAGCTTATCGCGGTTGTTCTCGATTGGATGAACCACAAGGATTATGAAAGATTGTTCAAGTTTTGAAATTTATTAAACATTAATTTTGAACGGCTTTACGCCCTTTTTTTGAGTTCCTCGTTTTCTTCAATCTGGCTCATTAATTCCTTGTCCTGCAATATCTCTATCGTTGATTTGTTTTCCACGAAAGATTCAGATAAGAGAAATGTTTAAAAGTTTGGGCGATGATGAAGAAGGCTGAAAAAAAGATTAGTCATTAATCTAATCTTCAGACATTTCAATACTTTCTTCAAGTTCATTCATTACGTCCGTGTCAAAATTTTTTCTTCCATCTCCAGAAGTCATTTTTCTAAACTTTCCTGTATCTGTTTTTGGAGGCATATGGAAATATAAATCCAATTATTTTTAATTCTTTCTATCCCTATAACTTAAATTTTCACCCCCGAAAACTTTTTAAATTACCTCTTTCTTGATTTTCTGAACAGAGAAACAAACGGAGATTTAATATTATAAATTTCTCTTAAAATAACATGGATTTACCAATAGACATGCAGCATCAGGCAATGGGCTATGACCGGACTGCGACGATGTTCTCTCCCGAAGGAACGATAATTCAGGTTGAATACGCCGAGAAGGCGACGAAGTGGGGCAGTTCAAGCATAGGAATGGTTTGCTCAGACGGCGTTCTTATCGTCGCTGACAAAAGAATAGACGACAAATTGATTGTTCCAAAATCGGCGAATAAAATTTACGAAATTGATTCTCACGTAATCGCTTCTGCCGCAGGAGTTGTCTCGGACGCGCGGGTTCTCGTCGAGCGCGCGCAGGTTTTGGCGCAGCAGCATCGCGTTACTTACGACTCGGCGATAGAGCCGGAGCTTGTGATAAAGGAAATCGCGAACATAAAACAGCAGTTCACGCAATACGGCGGCGCGAGACCTTTCGGCGTTTTTTTCATGCTTGCGGGAATGAACGGAAAGAAGCCGGAATTGTACGTAAGCAACGTCTCGGGAAATTATTTCTCTTATTTTGCGAACGCAATCGGCGAAAACGACGAGAAAATAAAGGAAAAGTTAAGAGAAGGATACAAGCACGACTTGACCGTAAAAAAGGGAGCAAAACTGGCATTGGATATTTTCAAGGAAGTTCAAGGCGCGAAATTCAACAGCGAAAAATTCGAGGCGGTTTACATCACAAACGACGGAAAAATCATGAGAGTTGACGAGGGAGAAATAAAGAATTTTGCAAAGTAAAATGACAGAAGAAATTATAATTGATTTTGAAGATATCAAAAGAAGAGGCAGAGGATATGATTTAATAGGAGATTATTCAAAACTTGAAAAGTGGTTGGAAGAAAATTGCAGGAAACACCATGTTGAAACGGGTAAAAACGAGAGGATTGGCATTTACTCTTTTGGAGGGGAAAACGCTTCTCTTAAAAAAGATCCCACAATTACAGCTACCTATTGTAATCATACGCCGCTCAATGACCCCGATCCGTCTTCTCCGCCATTTACGCTAATCACTTGTTGGGATATGGACATTCCGGAAAATGTTGTGAAAGAACTGAGATTAAATAGTTTAGATAAATTAAGATGAACATGGCGCAAACAATAGCAAGGATAAAACAAGGCGGAAAGCATTTTGAAATTCTCGTTGATTTGGATTTGGCGATGGATTTCAGAAAGAAATCCGCGCCGAACGGATTTCTCGAAATGGACAAGATTTTCACCGACTCAAAAAAAGGGCTTGTCGCTCCGACGATGGAATTGAAAAAAGCGTTCGGAACCGACGATGTCGAGGAAATTTCCAGAAAAATCGTCAAATCCGGAGAGGTTCTTTTGACGCAGGATTATCGGGAAGAAGAAAAAGAAAAGAGAGTGAAGCAAGTCATTGATTTTCTCGCGAAAAACACCATTGATCCGAAAACGAAAATGCCGCACACTCCCGAAAGAATAAAAAAAGCGCTTGACGAATCCAAGGTAAATATAAAAAATGTCCCGATTGAAAGCCAGATTCAGGAAATCATCGACGAGATAAGCAAGGTTCTTCCAGTAAAAGTCGAGACGAAAAAAGTAAAGATTAAAATACCGTCAGTTCATACGGGAAAGACATATGGAATCGTGGCTCAATACAAGGAAAGCGAGGACTGGCTCCCAAACGGCGACTTGGAAGTTGTCGCGAGCGTTCCAGCGGGACTTGTAATTGATTTTTACGACAAATTAAATTCAATAACGCACGGAAGCGCGGTTACCGAGGACATAAGAGAACAATGAGACAAATAACAATTCCCGGAGAAATCATAGCAAGCGGGGATAAATATCTTCCCGGCGAAGGGACAGAGAAAAGAGGGAAAGACATTGTCGCGTTGAAATACGGATTGATGGAAGAAAGCAACAATCTCGTGAAAGTAATTCCCTTGTCAGGAGTTTATTTGCCGAGAAGAGGAAATGTCGTCATAGGAAAAGTCGAGAACATAACGTTCAACGGATGGGTAGTTGATATCGGAACCGCGGAAAGTTCTTTCCTTCCGATTTCAGAGACGCCGAGATTTGTCAGCAAAGACGGGCTTGAAGAAGTTCTTGACATCGGCGACATGGTAATCGCGAAAATAAACGAGATAAACAAAAGGGGCGTTGACTTGACGATAAGAATGCGCGGATACGGAAGGATAGAAGACGGAATGATAATAAAAATAAATTCCAACAAAGTTCCGAGAGTTATAGGAAAAGAAGGAAGCATGGTGAGCATAATAAAAGACGAAACAAAATGCGAGATAACGGTAGGACAGAACGGATTGATATGGATTCAGGGAAAAAGCGTCGAAGACGAGTTATTTGCGAAAAAAGCGATTCAATTTATTGTTGACAATTCGTTTGTTGAGGGATTGACGGAAGAAGTAAAAAAATGGTTTGAGGAGGAGAGGAAATGACGAAAGTAATCGGATATGAATTTGAAGTTTTTGAAACTAGAGTTTTTGACGTCGATTCTACCCGGATGGGAACGCAAAGAACCTCAAAACTTAGAAGAAGGTATGATAACGGTCAAGTTGAAGAAATCCCCACAACTGATATGACTCCTCCCGAATATGGGAAGATACTTTTAGAATTATCTGGAATTGTCATGAACAATAGAGATAAAATTTCAAAATTATATATTCAATTAAAATAAAATGACAGCGAAAAAATCAGAAAATTTTCAAAGACCGGACGGAAGAAAAGTCGACGAGATGCGCCCGATAAAGGCGAAGGTCGGAGTTATTCCGAATGCCGACGGAAGCGCGATGTTTTCATTCGGAGACACGGTCGCAATCGCGGCTGTTTACGGACCGAAGAAAATGCATCCGCAACATTTGCAGGATGTTGAAAAAGGAACATTAAGATACACTTACAACATGATGAGCTTCTCGGTTACGGAAAGAATCCGTCCAGGACCTTCGAGGAGAAGCCAGGAAATAAGCAAGATTTCACAGTGGGCTCTTGAGCCCGTGGTGATGATTCACAAATTTCCGGGAACCGTTATTGACGTTCACGTGAGCATTTTGCAGGCAAACGCGTCGACAAGATGCGCGGGAATAAACGCGGCGGCGCTTGCATTGGCGCACGCGGGAGTTCCAATGAAGGATATGGTTTCAAGCGTTTCAATAGGAAAACTTGACAAACAGCTTGTTGTCGACGTTTCAAAAGACGAAGAGGACTGGGAAGATGGCGAGGGCGCGACAGACATTCCGTTTTCAATGACATCCGACGGAAAAATAACGCACGTGCAGCTTGACGGAAAAATTGACGCAAAACAATTAAAGGAAGCAGCAAAACTTGCTAGAGAAGCGACAAAGAAAATTTATGAAATTCAAAAGAAAGCGTTGAAGGAATCGCTGGAGGGGAAAGATGGATAGAGAAACATATTGCTTATTGAAGGACGGCGCAAGAAATCTTGCCTTAGGAATCGGAGTTGTTTTAATCGCCGGAAATTCGGCATCTTTCGCAGACAGAATCAATAATTTTTACAGAGGCAAATTAGTCGAGTCAGAGGCCGCAAGAACTGCTTTTGAAAGAAGAAATCTGGATACATACCTCTTCTTCAAATATATGGAATTACCTGGAATAAACCTGGCAGATTATGCAATTAAAAAATTTAAATTAAATAAATAACAAAAATGGAAACGCCGGAAATAACAGCAGAGAGAATAAGGAAATATTTGAGCGAGGGGAAAAGATTCGACGGAAGAAAGCCGCACGAGTACAGGGAATTGAAAATAGAAACAGGGGTTTCAAACAAAGCAGAGGGAAGCGCGAGAGTCAAACTCGGAGGGACAGAAGTCATCGTTGGAGTCAAGATGGACGTCGGAACGCCGTATCCCGATTCGCAGGACAAGGGGAATCTTATCGTGTCTACAGAATTGCTTCCCTTGAGTTCCAGCAGGTTTGAAGCCGGACCGCCGAGCATTGAATCAATAGAGCTTGCGAGAATAATCGACAGAATGATAAGAGAAAGCAAATACATTGAGCTCGAAAAATTGTGCATCAAGAAAGGAGAGAAGGTTTGGAATATTTACATAGACATTTACGCCATGAATGCCGACGGAAATTTGCTCGACGCGGCGGGAATAGGCGCAGTGGCCGCATTGAAAACCGCAAAACTTCCGAAATACGACGAGAAAGAGGAAAAGGTTTTGTTCGGGGAATGGGGTGATGAAAATGTTCCGTTGAAAAAATTCACGCCGCTTTCAATAACATTCCATAAGATAGACGGACAATTCATCGTCGATCCGACGCAGGAAGAGGAAGATGTCAGCGAAACAAGAGTCACAATAGGATGTTACGACGGAGTGATTTCGTCAATGCAAAAAGGCGACCACACAACATTGAGCATAGAGGAATTCGAAAAAATTCTCGACTTGTCCGAGAAAATTTGGGAAGACCTATCTTCTAAAGTGAATAAAATCTTAAAAAATTGAAAATTCATTATAATTAATGGGGAGACGCATTGTTCTCGGGCTCGTCGGACTTATCATTCTCGGATGTGTTCCCCCCGTAAGCCGCATAAAAACAGAAAGAAGAATTGACGAGGAAACCGGAGTGGGGTATGTTGTTGAGATAGAAGACAGAAACCGCAACGGAAAAGTTGACCGGATAAAAATATATTTTGTTTGCGGAGACGAAAACAAAAAAATTTTGGTGAGAGAAAAAGATTATTTTTCTGAAAATGCGAGGGAAAACGGGTTTTATCCGAACAGCAGAGTTCCGCTTCATCATTCACAGAAAGGTTTTAATACCGAGTCCGACACGAATAACCCATACGGAGATTGCAATATATTAAATGGAACAAAAAGGTAAAATCGAGGAATTTACGAGATACGAGCGCGCAAGGATAATAGGAGCGAGGGCTTTGCAAATCGCGATGAACGCGCCGATTCTCATAAAAATAACCCCCGAGGAAATGGAGAAAATAAAATACGACGCGATAAAAATCGCAGAGATAGAGCTTGAGTCGAATGTTCTCCCGATTTCCATAAAGAGACCTTTTCCCAAAAAGAAAGAAGAAAGATTAAGGAGAATCAAAGAGAAAATTTCCGACGAGAAAGTCGACGAAAAGGAAGGCGAGGAAGAAGGGGACATCATGAAAGAAGGAGAGATAATGGAGCTCGCAAATCCCGACGACGAAGTTGAAGAGGAAAAGAGAGAAGAAGGAAACGGGGAAGAGTAATTCTATATTTCTATACTCGCTCCGCTCGTGTCCATTCGTTGCTTCGCAAAATTAATGACGCTCCGAATCGGCGTTCCGCACGATTCTTCGCTAAAATAAAAAGATTAATCCAAAATAATTTAACCGCGATTCTTTAATTTATTATATCGTGGCGAGTTCAAGTTAACCTTGGTTTCTTGGACAGAGGATTGGCGGAGGGATTGTGAGTTAGGGAACAAATTTAAATATTCCGTTTCTTTTTTCCTTTCATGGTCCTCATAAAAGGCGTTTCCGCGAAATCAATTCCCGACTCAAGGAACGAAAAAACGATAGAAATTTCGATTGACACTTCCGCAGGGGTTTTTTCCGCAAGTTCTCCTACGGGAAAATCAACAGGCAAATACGAGGCAAAACCATACAGAAAGTTGCTTGATGACGATATAAAAAAAATAAAAGAGTTCAGCGATTATTTTTCCAAAGATGCCATGGATAAATTTGACGATT
Source organism: Candidatus Pacearchaeota archaeon (assembly GCA_016204145.1). Classification (GTDB taxonomy): domain Archaea; phylum Nanobdellota; class Nanobdellia; order Pacearchaeales; family GW2011-AR1; genus JACQLK01. Next base: position 7,180 of record JACQLK010000003.1, read on the forward strand.
TGAAGGCAATAGAAGATGTTCTTGACGGGCATGTCGGAGCAAACACAAAATTTGCATTTGAATCGGCTGTTTTGAAGGCGATGGCGAAAGAGCATGGAAAAGAAATCTGGCAATTGATAAACAAAAACGCGAAAAAATTTCCGCGGCTTGCAGGAAACTGCGTCGGCGGAGGAAAGCATTCCCAAAGCGAAAAGAAGCCGGACTTCCAGGAATTCCTTCTTATCCCGGACAAAAAAACTGTCGTGGAAAATTTTGAGGCGATGAAAAAAGGAAAAAATTCCGCGGAGAAAGACCTCGAGGACTCCGATGAAAAATTCCGCGGAGAAAAAAACGACGAAGACGCGTGGCAAACGTCGCTGAATGAAAAAGAGGTTCTTGAAATTCTTAAAAAACTCGGCATTCCGCCGGGAGTCGACGTTGCCTCGTCAGGATTTTATTCAAGAAAAAAATACCTCTACAAAAATCCGATGTTGAAAAGAAATCCTGAAGAACAAATGGATTATATCTCAAATCTGATCAGGAATTTCAATTTGTTCTACATAGAAGACCCTTTTGATGAAGATGATTTTGAAAGTTTTTCCGAATTGACGAAAAAATTTCCCAACCGACTGATTGTCGGAGACGATTTGACGACGACAAATTACGAGCGCGTGAAAAAAGCGGTGAAAATGAAAAGCGTCTCCGGATTGATTGTGAAGCCGAATCAAATCGGCTCGCTCATCGAAGTTAAAAATGTCTGCGAATTGGCGAAAAAAAACAATATAAAAATAATTTTTTCGCACAGAAGCGGAGAAACAAACGAGAGCGTGCTTGCCGACTTGGCTTTCGGATTTGGGGCGGATTTTTTGAAATGCGGGATAACAGGAAAAGAGAGGGAAGTGAAAATAAAACGACTGATTGAGATTGAGAAGAATTTTGGGAATTAACCAAATTTAAATCTTTTATATTCCGCCCATTTTCCGTTTTTTCCTTCGGTACTTATTGCAGCATTGTCTACAATCATTTCGGCTTCAAACTTTTCATTTTCTAAAATCTCTTTTGCTTTCAAAAAACCATTTTTATCCAAATCTTTGAAAGCCACAGTTAGATGAGGATTGTAAGGCCACGGTTGATCGTAATATCTCTCGTGTTTGCTTGTAACTTTATCCATTAATTCCTCGGCAAGTTTTTGCAAGTTCTCATTGACAACAACATCAAGGTAAATTACATAAGAAGTATAACCTGGAGTTTTTCCCCCAATCCAATCATCCATAAATTTATAATTTTTTATTTTTATTTTAAATTGTTTAAAGTTTTTAACAACAGAATTTATCTCCATAGAAACCAATTCAAAATCTTTTTTGTTAATTTTTATTCCAGAACCAATAGTTATGTGAGGCGTTTCCATATCAAGACAGGCGCGAGAACCGGTTATTTTGGATAATCTTTTCTGTATTCCTCTTATCTTTTTGGTTAAATTTTTATCTAAATAAATTACAATTGGAAATTTCATGTTTAAGGATAATTTTAATTCTTATAAATTTTCTCATAGAAACCCTTAAAAATCTATTTCTCCGTGAATTAAAATGCCCCGAAAGAAAAAGAAAGAAAACGATTCCGAGGAAGTTCCGAAAGAGCTTGAAGAAGTTGCAGAGCTTGAATCGCTTGAAACAGAGAAAAAACTCGAGCCGGAGCTTGAAAAAAGAAGAAAAGAACTTCTCGAGAGGGCGAAAAAACTTTCCGAGAAAATTCTCGAACCGAAGACGGAAGAATTGAAAGAACAGGTCAAGGCGAAGAAAAGAACAGACATGCTCATACCGCTTGAGGATTATGTAAGGTCGGGAATTTACATCGGCAAAAGGGCTGTTACTCCAGATATGAAGCCGTTTGTTTACAGAAGAAGAGCCGACGGGCTTGCGATATTCAACACGGACATTATCGACGAGAAAATCAAGGAGGCGATTGAATTCATTTCAAAATTCGCGCCGGAGGACATAATTCTCGTGTGCAAAAGGGAAACCGGATGGAATTCCGCCGAAATGTTTTCAAAATTAACGGGAATAAGGATTTTCACGAAAAAATATCCGGCGGGAATTTTAACAAATCCGAAACTCCCGAATTTTACGGAAAATGAAATGACAATCGTAACGGACTCTTGGCTAGACAGGAATGCATTGAACGACACGCTGAAAGTCAACAAGAAAGTCACAATGATTTGCGACACGAACAATTTTGCAAAGGGCGCGGACAAAGTGATAATCGGAAACAACAAAAGCGCGAAGAGTTTGGGCTTGATTTTTTATCTTCTCGCGAGAGGATATTGCAAAGCCCGCGAAATAGAGGCGGAAATTCCGGACATGGATTGGTGGATGAAAGAAGAGGAAGAAAAGCAGATGGATTATTAATGCGCTCGGCTCCACCAAAGCAAAATGTTAACTCCAAATATTCTCCGCATTATTTTATATGATGGCGACAATTTTTATGATGGCACGAGAGAGGTTTTATATTCACATTTTTTTCCTTCGAGCGGGCAAGGAATAAATTTTTAAACAATATTTTTCTTGGACAATTATGAATTTTGAATTATTGATAAGAAGAAATTCAGAAAAGATTCCAGTAAGAGCGCATCTTCACAGAACGGGAATAACTGCATATGGGAATACCGATGAAGAAATAAAAAGATTCGCGCCAGAGTATCTTGAAGAAGCCATAATGTCTAAAGAATTTAACAGCCTTGTTGAAAAGCATAGATTGGAATATGCTTTGGCTCAAATGTGGGCTGATGGAAACCAAAGGATTATAGATTTTTTTGGATTTGGAGATTTGAGAGGAAACTGGAAAGGCAACCCCGAAGTAAATTCGTGGGATTTTAGAAACGGTATTTTTACAAAAGGAGCTATAACCTGCGGCGACGGTTTAATTATGTTAGGAAGAGAGGAAGAATACAGGAGAACGACCCATAATATTCAAACTTACATGGACAGTTCTGATAAAATTTATGACTTTTTCCCGCTTGGATAAAATGGATTTTCTGACAATAATTTTAATTATTCTCGCCATTGTTTTCGGATATTTAATCGGCAAAATCCTTAGAGACAAATATTGGGAAGAAAAAATTCTTGAGGAAAGAAAAGACGCGATAGCGAAATCGCGCGCGGTTTTGGGCGGACAATTTTCCGAACAACTTGCTCCTTATCTTCCGGATTTTCCGTATTCTCCGTCGGAAGTAAGATTCATAGGAAAGCCGATTGACTTTATCGTTTTCAGGGGCGCGGACAACAAGCAAATTGACGAAATCGTTTTTGTCGAGGTGAAAAGCGGAAAATCAAAAATAAACGCTCACGAGAAAAATTTGAAAAACGCGATTGACAAAAAGCGCGTGAGATGGGAAGAATACAGGATTCCGGAGGATATTACTAAAAGTAGAGAACGATAATTCTTAAAAAGGATTAAATTTTGTTTAATCTATGACAAATCCAGAAGGAGAACAAATGGCAGGAAATCCTATTTTGGAGGCCTACACTTGTAGACCTAATTCTTTTTCAGGATTATATAATTGTGCTAGAATTGTGGGCAATGTTGATTTGGTTAAACTCCTTGATGATGAAATTGCGAGAATTGAAACGCCAATACAAAAAATAATTAGATTAAACGTTACAAACGGAAGAAGGAGTTATTCTCCAATATTAGTATCTCGCGATTCAAGAGAATCTTTAGATATTAACGCGTCCAAGGAAGAAATTGAAAAAATCGGTTTAAATTCTTGGCTTTTTCATGCTCAACAGGGGTATTCCAACCCCGCTTTAGAAATATTTAATTTACTCGATCCTAATTTGGCGAATTAAATCTTCATAAACAACCAACTCTTCTCGCAAACAATTTTAAATTCTTTTTTCCATTGTCAGTTAATGTACAAGATAACTACAAAAAGCAAAAAGGCGGAAAAACAATTTTACGAATTTCTTGACGACAAAATAGCGAGAAAACTGGAATTATTAAAACAAAATCCAAGGACAAACCTTGGGGCTCACAAATTAAAAGGAAAACTGAAAGAGTTTTGGAGTTGCTGGTTTGGAAGCGATTTAAGGATGATTTATGAAATTGATGATGAAAATAAAGAGATTATTGTCTTCTCCGTTGGCTCGCACAAAATTTATCTTTAGAAATCAAGTTCCCAGGATTTAACGCCTTTTTTCTTGGCTTCAACGCTTTCATTAATGGCGTCCATCATTTCGGGATTTCTTAGTATCCCGACTTCTTCAAGAAGTTCCTCATACGTTTTTCTCGGGATTTTTATCATATCTGTTTCCATATTGTCTTCATACTTTTGTGATATTTAAAATTTTCTATACCTTGAAAAACAACCAGCTCTTTCCCTTCCCGCCGAAATTCGTTTTCACTAAAACATAATTTCCTTTCAATTTTTTTCCGCACAAAATTATTTCAATTTTCTTTTCATCTTTTATTTTCAATTCGTAAAATCCCGAATCCCAAATTTCAACTTTTCCGCCGCCGTATTCTCCTTTAGGAATTTCTCCGCGGAATTTTTCATATCCTATCGGATGGTCTTCAGTCATCACGGCAAGGCGCTTTATTCCTTTTTCTTTCGGCGGCTCTTTTGGAATCGCCCATGATTTCAAGACGCCGTTCATCTCCAAGCGCAAATCATAATGAAGATGCGAGGCGTCGTGCTTTTGAATGCAATAAATTAATTTCGGTTTCTTTGAATTCAACGCATTTTTAACGACGCCTTTTGGCTCTTTTGTCTTTGAAAAATCCCTTTTTTTGTTGTACTCTTTTAAGTCCATTTTATAATAATATATTTTCCGTTTAAATAAAATAAGGAAGGATAACACTACTTTAAAAGAGTTACAATAAAAAGGTTTAAAAGAGATTTCTCTTAATGGATAAATGGAAGAAAATCTTGAAGGATTAAGCAGGAGGGAATTTCTAAAAGCCGCAGGGGTTGCGGCAGCTTCGTTGATTATCCCCTCAAATGCACTCGGTTTTGGAGATAAAGAAATAGAATCCATGAGGAAAAAACTTGCGTACAGAATTTCGCTTTCAAGCGGCGACGAGAGTTTAAAGGAGGCGGTTCTGAAAACCGCGATGAGAATGATGACTCAAACAAACCCCCCTTATACAATTCCCTACAGGGGAGGAAGATATTCCCTTGAAGATACGTTTTCAAGAATTTCAAGATTCAGGGACTATATTAAATCAAACAGTTATTTAACATATAACAATAAACACATAACAATAGAGAATCTAGCGAATTCATTTTTTGCGCAAGAATCCGCGGCAGATGAAAGGGTCACTTCGGGAAGCGGCGCGAGAGGGTTTGCCCAATTAATGCCTGCAACAGCGAGGGAATTGGGATTAAGGGTAGACAAATACGTAGACCATCGGCTTGACCCCGAGATTTCAATTGAAACAGGGCTTGAATATTTAAAAAGGCAGATTAGGAAAAATCCGAACGACGGGAGATTAAGTTTGATTGCATACAACGCGGGACCGGGAATTGCGGAATATCTTGTTTTAAGAGGATTTAATACCCTTCCATGGGACAAATTAAAAAAGAAGTTGCCGCAAAAAAGAAAAAAGCACAGAGAGGAAACAATAGAGTTTGTAGAGAAAATTCTCGCAATGCAGGCAATTTTGGATACCGAACTAATCAAGCCGAAAAATTTGCCGCTGTATTCGCAAAATTTTTCCACTTATTTTGTGTCGGGTAAAATAAACCTTAGAAAAATTGCAGAAAGAAACAAAATTAATTTCCGCAAGATGCGGGAGTGGAATCTGCATTTTCTTGCCGAAGAGATATACTCCGAAAGGAGAGTTGAAAAAGTTAAGATTCCTTTCGTATAGAAAAAATTCTTATAATTTTTGTTGATTGCTTCACAATATTGATCCTGCTCCGAATCGGCGTCCCGCACGATTCTTCGCTAAAAGAATATTTTAATATAAAAAATATAATCGCTGAACCATTACGTCGGATTTTTACATTAACATCTTTTTCCTCAGGGGGTTGTAAGTTAGGATATTGGATAACTGACAAATAAAAAAATTTAATTAGAAAATCACGCCAAAGGCGGAGCTTCCAAATTTTCGCCGCACTCCTGGCAGAATTTATCCTCTGCAAAAAGACCTTTTGAACATTTAGGACATTTCACCGGCTTTACCCAAACCTTTGTTCCGCATTCAGGGCAGAATTTCGGCGGGCGGTCTGAATCGAGGGAAAGGGCGCATTTTCTGCATCTCAGGGGAATTTTCTTTTTTTCAATTACCGTCCTGTAATTTGATTTCCCCGAGACAATTTTAGAAAACGCGTCAAGAATCACGTCGTTTTTTTGTATGTCATCCTGAATTTTTTGCCGGTCATAAATCTCACTCATAAAGAATTCAAGAAAATTTAATTTAAAAAGATTTTTGTGGGAAAGTTTTGAAGAAATATTTTATTACGCGCTACCGCTTGCCAAATTTGCTTCACTTCATTCATAATTTAATATTGCTTCAAATCGGCGTTCCGCACGATTCTTCGCTAAAACAAAAAGATTAATCCAAAATAATTTACCATGTCATCTCATATAATTGAACAGCAATTTTTATTACATTAAAATTTCTGTTGGGCGGGCGGCAGGGGCTGTGGGGGGATTGTTAAAAAAGTTTGTATGATTGGTAAGAGATAATAGAAAGTTTTTATAATATAATTCTTTTTGTTCTTTCATGGATTTAAAAGACAAAGTTGTTCTCATAACGGGGAGCTCGCAGGGAATAGGAAAAGAAACCGCGCTTCTTTTTGCAAAGCAAGGCGCAAATGTCGTCGTTACATACAATAAAAACAAAAAAGGCGGCGAAGATGTCTTCAAAGAATGCAAAAAAATCAAAGGCGCACTTCTTGCAAATCTTGATGTTACAAACGACGAATCAATAAAAAATTGCGTTGAGAAAACCATTGACAAATTCGGCGCGATTGATACCCTTGTGAATAATGCGGGAGTTTTATTCAACAAGGATTTTGTTGAGCAAAACGCGAATGAAATTGAGCTGCAGATTGACACGAACGTCAAGGGACTGATAAAAATGACGAAAGCGGTTTTGCCTTATATGCAAGGGCAAAATTCTGGAATTATAATTAATATCGCGAGCGCGGCGGGGAAAAACGCTTATGCCGGACTTTCAGCATATTGCGCGACAAAATTTGCAGTCAGAGGTTTTACGCAGGCGTTGGCGAAAGAACTTCCTAAAGGAATAAAAATTTATTCCGTGAATCCCGGACTGACTGCGACGAAGATGACAAATTTTCAGGGAGTGAATCCAAAAAAAGTCGCGGAAGTAATTTTGAAAGCCGCCGAGGAAAAAATCAATGTTGAAAGCGGCGGCGACGTTGACGTTTGGAAATATGTTTTGGAGCAAAAGCCGAGCGACGCATATCACGGAGTGAAGAGGAGAATTGGGGAGATGTTTGGGGGAAATGAAAAGGGTTAGGATAGATCCACTTAAAAATCCCAAAATCTTGCTTTTTTAATGGAATACAAACCAAAAGGACAACCAAGGAAACAATCTATCAAAGAAATAAAACTCGCAGACAGAACTATAATAGGAGTTTTTGAAGGCAATAGAGGATATATCCCTGAACACGACATTCTGATAAAATATCAGGAAAACGGCAAAAAGGTGAGAACCCCAAAACATATTCATTGGGTTATTGATTTGTTAATAAAAAAAGAACATAATAAGAGATTAACTCTTGAATTTATGAAATATCTTAGAAATATGTACGATAGAGTTGAAGGGTTCAAAAGTAAACAAGATCGAACTAATTTTATTTTAAAAGAAACAAGCAAAGAAAAATTAAAACCATTTGAAGAATTAAATAAATGGGGAGAATATAAGGTAGAGTTTATTGGGCATTTAATCGAATTAATGATTAAAATGGAAAAGAACACTCCTCCGGAAAAACCTGCAAGAGTTTTTAGAGAAGAGTTACCCCTTAAAATCTTCTAGTTTTAATTTCTTGGACAATTCACTAAATGATTTTGGTTCTGAGTCAAAATCTTCTAAAGAATATTTTACTTTAGCAATTTCATTAAATTTGTCTTTAAGTTTTGAACTAAAATCGTTTGCTATCAAGACGCCCCTTAAACACTCTTCTCCAAATTCTTCAATATAATTTTTAAGCTGTTGGAAGTCCTTTTCAGTAGCTTTTCCAAGTTTTACTTCAATAATAATATTTCTTGACAATCCTATCGGTACCGCTTCTTTAATAAGCAAATCTATGTGTCCTTCAGGTAATGCCTTTTCTCCTAATATCTCCAAATTGTTAGCTTTCAACTCATTAATTTTTATCTTCTCTAAAAATTTTTTCATATTATCATTTTCAGAAAGGTAATGTCTTATTAGGGTTTGGAGGATAATCTCTGAAAACAAGAAAACTCGGGGATTATCTACATTATTTCTTTTTCTTGTAAATTTTGGAATAAAGTCGTCTGAACCACTATCAAAATCCTCAATTTCTTTTTTGTATATTTTTCCCATCTGTGAAACGTTTTGTAATGTTGTTTGATCCCCTTGAAAATGAGTTTTTCTGTAACCTCCCCTTAAAAGCAAATTTTCGGCAACATAAGAAAACTCATTCCTTACTAAGGGTTCATTAAATTCCCTTATTGGTTTAAGTTTTAATCTGAACGGAAAATAATACGTCTTCCCAGACATTTTAAAGGTCACAGATTTCCAAGGACTAATTTTATCAGCGTTATTTATTGCTTCTTTTTTTATGACCTGGTATAAATTATGAGCTCTTGCCGCATAAAGAAATGAAATGTAATCTCCCTCGTTTATCTCATAAAAAGTCCATAATCCATTTATGCTATTAGTGAAACCTGCCAAAGCATGAGAAATACAAAGATTAAGATTTTCCCTATTTGAAACTGATACGAGGAAATAATTTGGTTTCATAATGATTATATAAATTAGGATCATCCTTATAAAGATTCTTGACTTTTGAATAAGTATGAAACTAACAGGGAATATCTTGCAAAGAAGTTTCTTGGTAGAATATAAAGGCAAAGAATATTATGTCAGTTATTTAAGCGCAGATTATCCTACGCTATTATTAAATAGAGAGAGTTGGGAAATAACAAATGAAGATGGCGAAGAATTACAAATTTATCAATTTAGTTCCGCAAATAAAAAAGAAAGAGAAAAAATAGAAGAAAATATAAAAATTTTTAACAGAATAGTTGGTTTCTGTATAAAAAAGTTTAATGCTTATAATCCAAAATTATAATATCTTACTGAACTTAAGATATTCTTCCCGAGTAAACACATCCCAATCTTCTTGCATCGTTACATGTTTACTATATCTAACAAATTATTTTTACATGTTTCTAGCAATTATGTTCATATCTTTACTTCTCGGATATTTTTATATTTCTTTATTGCCTTCAGCAGACAGGTTGAAAAATTTTCTAATAGTTTTCTCCGTTGCAATTGTTAATAGTTTTGCAGTAGTTTCAGCAATGAAAAGCATACCCAAAATTTATTCTTAATTTCTCAATCTTGGGGGCGGGTGGGC
>JACQLK010000007.1 GCA_016204145.1 Candidatus Pacearchaeota archaeon
GCAGAAGAATACAAGACATTGCCTTTTGCGTCGCGATGGATTGTGAAGAAATTCGGAACACGAGCACTAATTGGTTTAAGGCAATTAGAAGAAAATGGAAATTTGCATCATCATCCTGTTTTGATGGAAAGTTCAAAAGGAGTTGTCAGCCAAGCAGAACATACAATCTTGATTGAAAAAGATAAAGTAATTGTGACAACTGAATGATGTGTTTTAATTTTTAGCATACTTTTCAAGCGCGTTTTGAATAACTTCTGTTATTTTGTTATCATGAAGTGGTTTCTGAACAAATGCGTATGCTCCGGCTTCTTTTGCCATTTTTGCAATCTCATCTACGTTTACACAAGCTGATACCAGTATAAACGGAACTCTAATTAATTTAGGAGCATAATCTCGTATTATTTCCAAACCTTCGTCGCTGTTAGGCATATTATTATCTGTGACAACTAAAGCAACATCATCAGTTGTTTTATCTAATCTAAAACGGAGATTGTATTCATCAATATATGAAGTAACATTATAAAATTCAAAATCTCTTCTAATAATTGCTTTTAAGATTCTTCTTTCTACAAACCCATCATCAGCAATTAAAATTGTGTTTCTCATAAAAATTCTAAAAGAAATTCTTTTTTAAGTTTTATGAATCTACATTTTTTCTATAAACTTCCATTTTTTCATCGTAATCAAATCCTTCTCTTTTGGCAGTTATGTCATAATACATAATTGGGTTTCCTTTGACTTCATTATTATTCCATTGATTCTTTTCCCACGGCAAAATCCAAACCTCAGGAATATTTGACTCTCTCGCCAAATCTAGTACAAAGTTTACTAAAGCATTCGGCCATCTTAAAGGGCTCAATGATGCTTCGGCACCTTTTATTCCTTGAATCTGACCAATCAAAATAGCTTCTTCCGGATTTTTAACAAATTGAAATGACGAAAAAGAGATTGGCCATTCACGATGAGTTAGCATAATCCTATAGAAAGTATCAGAATAAAATAAGTTACGCCTTCCTCTAAAATGATTAAAGGATTTTCTACCAAAGACATAACTTAAACCATAATTGGCTAATTCATCTTCATCAAATCCACTTGATTTGGCTGAAGGTTTTACAAATCTTTCAAGAAATGTTTTAGCGCCTAATCCGTTTAGATTTTTCCTCCTTACTTTTCTAAATTCAGTATGAATTTTCAGTCCCAAATCTTTTGGAATTTCCAAATAGTGGTTTTCTAAATCCATAAAAATCCCAAGAGAGAATAATTTAAATCATTATATGTGATTAAAACTTATCCGAAATAGCCGCCGCTTGTTGGCAAGGCAGATTTTGCCGACCTCACAAAGTTGTCTTCAATTTTTTTGTAAATCTCAATTGTCGGTTTGCTTACGCTTGGCTTGATTTTCTTCAGCGCTTCTTCAAAATGTTTTTTCTTAACGGATTTTGATTCAATATCTTCTCTCAATGCAAGCATCCCTGCTTCTCTTACTAATCCTTCAATGTCTGCTCCTGTATATCCTATTGTCCTCTTTGCAATTTCTTCAAGATTAATGTCTTTTAGGAGAGGCATGTTCTTCGTGTGAATTTTTAATATGTTTAATCGTCCTTCTTCTTCAGGCGCGTTTACTAAAAGTATTTTGTCAAATCTTCCAGGACGCAGCAAAGCAGGATCCAACATGTCCGGGCGGTTTGTTGCGCCAACGATTAAAATATCTTTCATTTCCTCCAATCCATCCATTTCAGCAAGCATTTGATTCAAAACCCTCTCTGTGACTTTTGTTCCTGCATCTCCACCACGTCTGCTTGCCAATGCATCAATTTCATCAAAGAAAATTACACAAGGGGCTACCTGTCTTGCACGCTCAAAGACCTTTCTCAATCCTTCTTCTGATTTTCCAACCCACATGCTTAACAATGAAGGGCCTTTTACTTGAATGAAATTTGCACCTGACTCCTTGGCTACGGCTTTCGCAATCATTGTTTTTCCTGTTCCGGGCGGTCCATACAATAATATTCCTTTTGATGGCCTGATTCCTATTCTTACGAAACTTTCAGGATATTTCATTGGCCATTCAATTGCTTCTCTCAATTCTCTTTTTACTTCTTCAACACCGCCAACATCTTCCCATCCAATATTTGGCGTTTCAACCAAAACCTCACGCATCGCAGAAGGTCGCACGTTTTTCAATGCTGCTATAAAATCTTCATGTCTTACAACCAGCTTTTCCAGAATGTCAGCGGGAATTTGTTCTTCTTCATCTAATTTCATTTTTGGCAGAAATTTTCTCAGAACATTTATTGCTGCTTCTTTTGTAAGTGCTTCAAGGTCAGCGCCGACAAAACCATGAGTCACAGAGGCGAGCTTTTCAAGGTCAACATCTTTTGTTAAAGGCATCCCTCTTGTATGAATTTTTAAAATGCTTAGACGTCCTTCTTTGTCCGGCGCATTGATTGAAATCTCTCTGTCAAATCTTCCCGGGCGTCTCAACGCAGGATCAAGTGAATTAACTCTGTTGGTTGCTCCTATGACAATGACTTTTCCACGAGATTTCATTCCATCCATCATCGTCAAAATCTGCGATACTACTCTTCTTTCAACCTCTCCCATTGTCTCTTCTCTCTTCGGCGCTATTGCGTCAATTTCGTCAATGAAAATAATTGCAGGTGCTGTTTTCTCCGCTTCTTCAAATAGGTCTCTTATTTTCTTTTCTGATTCTCCATAGAATTTAGACATTATCTCAGGGCCGTTTAGCAAAATGAAATTTGCGTCTGACTCATTTGCAACTGCCTTAGCAAGCAGGGTTTTTCCTGTTCCAGGAGGACCATAAAGCAGAACTCCTTTTGGCGGTTCTATGCCAAGTTTTTCAAATATTTCAGGATGCTTCAACGGAATTTCAACCATTTCACGAATCTTCTTTATTTCTTCTGTCAAACCACCAATGTCTTCGTAATTAATTTCAGGAAATTTTTCGTCTGAAATTTCAATTGCTTTTGGATTTAGAACAACTTCTGTGTTTTCAGTTATTATTGTTGGTTGATTTGGAGTTGAAGTTGCAACAATGAATTTTATCTGCGTCAGTCGTCCTCCTAAGTCGCCGAATGCCCCTCCGAAAAAGTCGCCGAATATGTCGTGCAATTCCCCGAAGTCCTCTGAAATCAAGTCCCTTCTTTTCTGAACTCCGCCGAGGACAACTATGTCTCCTTTCATAACAGCCCTACCCAAAAGCCCGCGCTTCAATCCCTCTGAGTCACCCTGTATCATGACATTTTTTTGCATAGGAGCAATCACAATTTTTTTTGCTTCCTTTATATCTGCTTTTGAAATTGTGACAAAGTCGCCGATTCCTGTTTTTGCGTTTCTTCTTATTATTCCATCAATCCTGATTATTCCCTCGCCGACATCTGTTGGATAAGCGCGGTCAATAATAGCAACTGTTTCTTTCGCGCCTTTTATTATAACAACGTCCCCTCTCTTTATATCTAATTCTTTCATTATCTCAGAATCAATTCTAGCAATACCTTTGTAAGCGTCGTCTGGAATTGCTTCAACAACTTTCAGTCGTATTGATTTTTGAGTCATTTTAATTTTCACCCCTGTGATTTTTTCTTCTCGCAATTTCAGTGAGATTTTCGCCGAAATTTAGGGATAACTTTCCCATTTCCTCAAAACACAAACTCACCATTTCATCCATGATTTTTTTCTGCTCGTTCATAAATAAGACAATTTCTTTTGGAATTGAGACAGCGTAGCTATTTCCCACTAGCCGCATCTTTACGCTGAATTCTTTGTTCTTTAAATTTATATATTTATTGTAATTTTCTACGTCAGCAGGATGCAGAACTTTTTCATTGCACCTCTCGCAAATAACTGCCCTTAAAATAAATCCATTCTTTGATATGTTTGCTTTCTGCATCTCAGCGTTGCATTTTCCACATAAAATTTTGTTGTCAAATATGTCAGCCATTTTTAGTGTATACTTATTGTGTATACATAGATGTGGCTACTATTTAAATATTTTGGTTGGCTCGGCTTTGCAC
>JACQLK010000008.1 GCA_016204145.1 Candidatus Pacearchaeota archaeon
ATTTCTTTTTCCTTTTCCGAAACAGACGATCCAATATTTTCGCTTTCCTTTTTCTTTTTTGCCATGTCGAAATTAATTATGCTTGCCCTGAATTTTTTAACCTCGCCTTCAAGTTTTTTGAATCTCATCGCCTGCTGCCTTTCTTTTTCCAGATTGTTCAAATACGAAGTTCTTTCCCTAAGTATCGCGTAAACCTCTTTCAATCGCTCGTCGGTTTTTTCCAGCTCTTTCAGGGATTTTTCCCTTCTCGTTTCGTAAACGGAAATTCCCGAGACCTCTTCGACGACTTTTCTTCTTTCCTCCTGATGCATTCTCACGAAGTTTTGAATTTCTCCCTGAAGAATTATGTTGAATCCGTTTGAATCAATTCCCGCCTGAGCCAAAAGGAAAAGAACTTCCTGCCTTGTTTTCGTTTCGTCGTTGATTTTGTAAATGCTTTGCCCGTTTTTTCTGACTATTCTTTTTATCGAGACCTCATTATTGTCGACGGAGAAAGTCCTGTCGGAATTTTCAAAAACAAGCTCAACGCTCGCTTCCTTTGCGGGCGAGGCGGCTTTCGAGCCGAGGAAAATAAGATTGCTCGCTTTCGCGGCGCGCATTGACTTTATGCTCAGACGCCCGAGGACAAAACAAAGAGCGTCTGAGATATTGCTTTTTCCAGAACCGTTCGGACCGAGAATGACGTTTATCTGCGACGTGAAAGGAATCTCTGTTTTCCGAGGAAAACTTTTGAATCCGTGCATCACCAATTTTTTTATGAAAACCATGAATAAAGAGAGCAAAACTTAATTTTTAAGTTTTGGGTTATAATAAAGTTTAAAAATAAAGATCATTTTTATATTAAACAATGGATAGAGATTATTTTAATTCCTTTCTAATGTTTGTTATCGGATTAATTTCAGGATATATTAGCATTTTACTATACGGGCAACCTGATTGGTGGGGTCAAGGGACTCTTCTTTACTATTATAATCCTCTTCCAGGTTTAATTTTTGGGGTTGGAATAATTTTATTTTATAAACTTCGCTTTGGAGAGAGAAATTTGTCATTTTGGAATATATTCTTATTCATTCTTGTTTCAATTGCCGCTTTTCTTGTTGCTGTCGGGGTTGCGAATTTGATGACAATAACCGTTATCTTATTTATAGGAAGTTTTGCCGCAGCCGGTTTTTTAGGAGCGTTAATTCTCTGTTACGGGATTCATTGGCTGTTTATACCGATTACAATGAGACAAAAAATGACAATCTCTTTTACCGGAGCAATCCTTGCAGGGATAGTTCAAGTAACAGTCATTTTAGTAAACATCGTTTTACAGGGAGATTTAAGGGATACTATAATCCTTTTTCCAGTTTGGCAATCCGGCGTCGGTGCAGCGATAGGATTTATGCTTTCTGAGAAAGCGAATTTTTAAAGATATTCAAAACGTTTTTGCGCTCGCTGCCGCTCGCATATTAATTGCTCCGAAATCGTCTCCGACAGATTTCTTCGCTAAAACAAAATATTAATCCAAGACCATTTAATAGCCATATTTTTACATTAAAATTTTTTCAGTGAAAAATTAATTGAAACGGATTTGAACTGCTAACTAGAAATATTTTTAATCAACCATGTCTGCGGAAATTCCGAAAATATTTCCGCCATTATTAAAATACGCCTCAAATGACACTTGATACATATTACGCGAGTCGGTAAACGGAACTATCTTTCCCCTTTCTAAAATTTCCAAGTCATCTGGAAATAGAATTGTCAGTGTTTTTGAGTCCTTTACAACGCCGTTTTTGTCTTGTTTTTTTGCAAGTTCTTCCAACTTGCCGACTTTCCAGCAGGAAGCTTCATGCCATTGCTTGAAATCATGCAAATTTAATACGCCAAAATTGTAAGGCGCCTTACTTTTATCCCCTTGAAAAAATTTTTCCTGTTTTTCATTAAAACATGTTACTTTTGGGTAGAACGCGTCATAACAATTAACTCTCCAAAAAGGCGTGTGATACTTTTCAAATGTTGCTTCATCCAATCCGGAAATTTTTTTTCTTAAAAATGACTTAACTCCTGAAAAAGAAGGATAGCCCCATTGACTAATGCCTGCATCCACAACCAAAAAAGGCATATTTGGTTCGTTAAGAAATTCTGAATTGGCGTATAAATTGGCATTCACATGAGGGAACGGATGTTCAAGGTTTTCTTTTAACCCTTCTTCTGTATATTTGTGAACTCTTGGATTTATTCCCTGTTGTTTTAAATAATCCGACGCCAACCGGCTCTCTTTATTTTCATTAACAAGAAGATGAAATTCAGCCATACAATTTTTTGCATTTAATCTATATAAAGATTATTGGGATAGATTTCAAACATATCCTTTCAACTGAAACAAATTATATAAACCCGGATTTCCAAATTTTTTCATGGGCTTGTACGCTTTGAACAATCCGGAAAGAAAAGTTCCGTGCGTTGAGGGAATTGTTTCAGATTCGTCAATTGGAACAAGGCCCGTTCATACCGACGGATTTGGGCACGAGGATAGAGAATGCACGAGAACCCATTTGTTGAACAGCGACGAGTGCTTTGTTTTCGGTTCTCCAATAGAAATGAGGAAAGGGGAGAAAGTGATGTTTTATGAGCACGACCGGGGCGAAGCCGGAATAATTGTTGAACTCGCAGGCATTGAGTTTTTATCCCGGGACAAAAACGTTAGAGAGAGAAAATGCATAAGGGGATACGGATTCAGGGATTAAAATTTGCGAGGATATAGAAAATAAAATAATCAAACACAATCTAAATAATTTTATTCTTCCACACTTCCCGCCATCCAAAGCCCCGCCGCCCGCCCAACAATAAATGCTAATCCAAAAAATCCGTCCAACCTATTTTAATTGACAATCTAATTGAGATTTATGACTAATCCTTGCATTAACGTTTTTTAATGATTCCGCAAGAAATCCGCGCCTTTCAAGGCGTCGGATGAATTGCGATTG
>JACQLK010000010.1 GCA_016204145.1 Candidatus Pacearchaeota archaeon
CGAAAAAGAGATTATGGGAATTATAGAATAGGAAAAATTAAATGAATAGGATTTTGTTATAATTAAGAATTAGAGATAAAATAACTGCTACATTGATAAAAGATTATCTGTATTGTCCTAGAATGTTTTATTTTAAGCATGTGTTAAATCTTCCCTATTCAGATACTGCGAAAACAATAAAAGGCAAAGAAAAAGAATCTTTGTTCAAAAAACAGACATCGAGAAATAAAATTGTTAAAGACAAACATGAACCAAAATTCGTGAAAAAATATGGGATTTACTTGGATGACGGAGAATTGTCCACAAAGCTGGATTGCATCATGATTGATGAAAATAATAAAGCCGCTTTTCCATTGCAGCTTAAAAATACGAAGACCCCAAAATCCGTTTACAAAACCCAGAGGTTGCAGCTTATGCTAGAATCGTTCCTCATAGAAAAAGTTTTGAAATATAAATCTCCATATGGTTACATAAGATACGCCTTGTCAAATGAATTGATTAAATTAGATTTAAGAGACAAAGGGGAATTATTTGACATTATAACTAGGATTAAAGAACTGATTAAAAGCGAAATATTGCCTCCATCCACAAAATATAAAAAAAGGATTGTTGATAATTGTTACAGGAGATTTTACTGATGGGAGAAAAAGTTCAACAAACTATATTCTGTGAAAAATGTGACAAGGAGATAAAAATTCAAAAAAACTATCTTGGAAAAAAAGATGCAATAGAGAAAACAAGAGCCAAGCACGAAAAAAAAGAGCACGCATTAATTACAGGAGTTAAGTTTAAGATATATCCTAAAAAAGAAGAATTAAGCAAACTAAATGACTATTTTAATGACTATGCAAAAGCCATAACTTTTGCTGCCAGAGTTATAGATGAACTAAAATCACCTTTCAAATTTTGCGGGTTATCTATAAGTTGGGTTGAGGATTTAATAGAAAAATATCCAGATAAAGAAGATGTAAAAAAAATTGTAATAAAATATGGATATAGTCCCAAGCAATTAGAATATGCTTTGGAAATGATTTCAAATAAAAAGAAAGAAAAATATTCATACATTCAGGATAAATGTAACTTTTGTGATTTAGAAACAGAAATCTTTTATTTAAAATCGGATGGAGGAGTTAAAATATGCAAGCAATGTTATCTTAAAAAATTTAGTGAACAAGGATTGCTAGAAAAAATTTATGCCGCGAAAGGCAGAAGAGTTAATCCAAGTTTTAATTTATTCAACGTAACAAAAAATCTGTCTAGAACACATAATAATTACATAATCAAAGAAGCCATCCAACTTCTAGACGCTCTCAAAAAACAAAGAAGAGAAAGAATAGTGAGATTGGCTAAAGACAGAAGAAGGTTAAGACAATTTGAAGAAATGCTTGATGAAGAAAAGAGATATGAACTTCCTATGAAAGATAGGCAAAGAGAAAAAAGATTTATTCATATAAACCAAAAAGAAAAAGCTTCAGAATTGAGAGGATACACTCACCGAGCAATAATCGGTAAAATAAAGATTTTAACGAGAAACATCCAAAGAGAACAAAAGTCATTAAATAAAAAATCTCCGATTAATTTTAAAGGCAGTAGAATTAGATTGCCCCCCTCTGTAAAATTTAATAAAGAAAAAAGTGAAGTTTCAGTTACAATATCTGATAAGATATCTAAAAAGTTTGAATTTAGTGGTTTAGGGGTTGCCAATAAACACGGAAAAAGGTTTTTTGAAGAAAAGCTGAAACAAATAGAAGAAAGTAAACCAAAATATTCATATCTTATTAGAAAATTAAAACCAAAATTTATAGCATTAACAAAAAAAAGGCTAAAAGAGTTGGTTAATGAAAAAGACGATATATACGATTATTATTTACAATATACTTTAGAAGTTTTGCCTGAATTTAAAGGGAGAGATTATAAAGGCGTTTTAGGTATAGACCGAGGGATAAATACATTAGCTTGTTTAGTTTTTTTGGAAAAGGATAAAAAAATTCCAACATCAGTAAAATTCTTTAGTGGTAAAGGACTTTTAGAATTTAAGAATAGCAGAAGAAAACAATTATATTTCCTAAAGGGAAAACATAATAAGAAAAAGAAGCAAAAGAAGATTAGGTTAATAGAACCACGAATTGACCAGATATTACATAGGGTATCTGAACAAATAGTATCGCTGGCTAAAGAGAAAAATGCTGCGATATTCTTGGAGGATTTACAACAGCCAAAAAAATCAAGATTCAGACAAAAAAGAAGAGTTAAATATAAGTTAAGCCAATTCAACTTCAAAACATTATCTGATTATATTGAATACAAAGCAAAAAGAGAAGGAATTTTAGTGGATTATGTTCCTCCCGAATTTACGAGTCAAAACTGTTCTCGCTGTGCCATGAATGGAGATATTCACGCAGATACTCAACGACCTTATAAAAAACCAAATTCAAAAAAACCTTTCACTTCTTTGTTCAAATGCAATAAATGTCAGGTAGAACTTAATTCAGATTATAACGCTGCATTTAATATTGCTCAGAAAGGTTTAAAAGTTTTGAATTCCAGTCAATCTTGAGTACCTTTGATGAGATGCTATTTGGTAAAATGAATAGCGTTGAGGTAACGAGATGCCACAAGCTATAGCAGTAATATTCTGCACTATTTTCTACGTAATGTTTAGAATAGGGCAAGTGGAGAAAAGCAAAGGGCGGCGTTGCACCGCAGTTAAAGATTCGAAATAATCTAAAAAACTTAGCTGTTGAAAAGAAAGCATTAGCAAGTATAAGTAAGCGGCAATTATTGGTCTCGGCTGATAAAGTTTACGGATTAATCTTTAATCCCGTTCTGACTTAAAAGTCAGAATTCATTTAAAAACAAAATGCAAAAATCACACATTTCAAAAATCTTGGAAAATTTTGCTTCCTGCGGTCTTTTAGAGCCGAAATTTTTGGCTATTTCACACTCAGAACAAAGGGATTAAGGAATGCAACTATCCCGATGCGCTCTACCCTCAGCCGGTTATCTCATTTCACACTCAGAACAAAGGGATTAAGGAATGCAACTCCCATTACCGCATTCAGTGCAAGGGTGTCCGTCTATTTCACACTCAGAACAAAGGGATTAAGGAATGCAACTTCTTTTGAGATAAATTTGTATGGGTAATTTAAGATATTTCACACTCAGAACAAAGGGATTAAGGAATGCAACCGTTTGGGTAAAATGCTTTTAAAGTGGCAGTTGCTTATTTCACACTCAGAACAAAGGGATTAAGGAATGCAACTTCCTTTGGTTCAGGCGAAGGAATAGTTATTCGGTATTTCACACTCAGAACAAAGGGATTAAGGAATGCAACAGATTTTCCTTTCAAAACTTCCTCAATTATCTCCTATTTCACACTCAGAACAAAGGGATTAAGGAATGCAACAATGTCAAGATGGAACAATCATTGAACTTCAAAATATTTCACACTCAGAACAAAGGGATTAAGGAATGCAACGCTTACGGCGACATATTGCGCCTTGACGTCGAGGCAATTTCACACTCAGAACAAAGGGATTAAGGAATGCAACAGAATTACAATCCCATCCGGCAATTTCCGGAATGCCATTTCACACTCAGAACAAAGGGATTAAGGAATGCAACTATTTTTTGCCGCCGGATATTCTTACGGATTTGTCATTTCACACTCAGAACAAAGGGATTAAGGAATGCAACAATGTCAGAGTGTATTCATAAAAACATAAATGAAAAATTTCACACTCAGAACAAAGGGATTAAGGAATGCAACTGTTCGAGCCCAATGTCGGCAACACGAACTTTTTGCGGATTTCACACTCAGAACAAAGGGATTAAGGAATGCAACATAAATTCAAAATCCGAGATGTCAATCGTCGTCGTGATTTCACACTCAGAACAAAGGGATTAAGGAATGCAACTAATAATGCCGTAGCGACGACGACGGGACAGGCACAAATTTCACACTCAGAACAAAGGGATTAAGGAATGCAACTAATTAACGACGACGCAGAGCCAGAGGACGATTGGAAATTTCACACTCAGAACAAAGGGATTAAGGAATGCAACAATAACATTATTTATCTGCGTGATGATTGAATTCAGATTTCACACTCAGAACAAAGGGATTAAGGAATGCAACAAAACGAGCTCGCCGGATTGGGAACCGAGGTCGGATATTTCACACTCAGAACAAAGGGATTAAGGAATGCAACCGGAACAATCAACTCCGCCACAAGCGGAAGCGTTGACGATTTCACACTCAGAACAAAGGGATTAAGGAATGCAACTATATTCTCGCTTCTTCTTCAATATCAAACATTTTTATTTCACACTCAGAACAAAGGGATTAAGGAATGCAACTTTTCCCTGCTGTGCTGAATCCCTGGCAAGGGGCTCCATTTCACACTCAGAACAAAGGGGTTAAGGAATGCAACCGTCGTTGGAGCATAAAATAGAAGATGTTGCCAAAATTTCACACTCAGAACAAAGGGATTAAGGAATGCAACCAATGCGTCAAGGATTGCCTGTTTCTCGGAGATCAAATTTCACACTCAGAACAAAGGGGTTAAGGAATGCAACTAATTAAATTTTACAATTTCGCAAACTCTTCAATCATCTTCTTATTCCTTACCTCTGGATGAAATAAAACTCCGTAAATCGGCTTTGTCTTGTGTTTTATCGCCTGCGGAATTTTGCCGTCGGTGAATTGCTCAAATTCCTTCGGCAATGTCATGTAATTGTTATGTAAATGATAAACTTCGTGTTTTCCAATTAACGATAAAAATTCGCGATTAAATTCCTCGTTGTAAAACCCGATTTCTGTTTCTTTTTTTATTTTTCCGCCGAAAGCCAAAGAAATAATCTGCATTCCGGCGCAAATTCCGAGAAGGGGCTTTTCAAAATACTTAATCCATTGAAACCTGTCAAGATGCTTCAAGTAATCGCAATCTTTCAACGAAGTGCCACAAATTATAATTTGGTCTGCTTTCCTCAAATCGTTTTCATTAATTTCTTTGTAATGCCTTGTAAAAAATTTTATCTTATTTTTTTTCAATATTTTTTCAATCGGCTTTACAAATTCATAGTAATGCAGCTTTTCCTTGCAGACGTTTATTATCAGTATCATGCTTAATATAGGACAATTATATATTTAAATCAATCCAAAATACTTGGATAATGGATGAGTATGACTCTGTGATTGTTTTGTCCTACAGGCATAATAACGGGGTAATAACCGATCAATCCAAGAACAGGGTGGATTTGGGAATAAGATTATATTCAGAATCGGAAGCCCGTTCTTTATGTTTTTCCGGAAAAGCCGCCAAAGCGATGGAGAGTTACGCGAAAGAAAACGGGTTTGAAGGGAGGATTTTACTGGAAGATTCTTCGGAAGACACCGTCGGAAACGCCCTTTTCACAAAATTGGAATTTTCGCGGAATGAAAAATGGAAAAATTTGCTTGTAGTGTCTTCGGATTATCATATTTCCCGAGTTAAGAAAATTTTTAATTTTGTATACGCCGAAAAATTCAATTTGGATTTTTTCGGCTCGGCGGGGAACTTCCCGCCAAAGGATGAAAAATCAGAGGCGGAAAAACTTGAAATATTTTTGAGTTTCTTTCATGGAATAAAACCGGGAGACGACATGGCAATAATAGGCCGGCTGACTAAATCGCATGAACTGTATAAAAATCGTCCGGACCTTAGGGCTCAACTTATGGGGATGTTGTGATTTTTTGGTTAAATTTAAATATCGGAATTATACTATATCTGTTTATGTGGGCATTGAATATTAAAGTTAGGGAAAAGTGGAATATTTATAATGAACGCGCGTCAAAGTTTAAAGTTAAATTATATTTTTATTCTCAAAATTATTATGAAGAAAAGGGAAAAATATATTTTGTCGCTTCCGGAATTGTAGAGGGAGAAGAGAACAATAAGAAAAGATTTTTTTCGAGTTTAAAGAGAGACAAGAAGGTTGTTAATTTAGAATGGAATAACGATTTCTTCATTTGCACTTATTCCGAAGGAAAAAATAGCAAAAGGTCAAAGGCAGTTAAAGCGGCTTATAATCCAAAACTTATTTTTCTCAAACCAGTTATTATTGACGAAGAAGGGCGGGAAGAATGGGAAATTGCCGCTCCAAGCAGAAATGATTTGGGTTTATTCATCAAACACGCGGAAAAACTTGCCAATGTTGAATATAAAGTTCTGTATTTTAAAGAAAAGAAAATGGAAAATCTCATGATTTACGCCATGCTTCCAAAACTTACCAACAAGCAAAAGAAAGCGTTGATGTTGGCCGTGGAAAGAGGATATTACGGATACCCCAGAAAAATAACATTGGAAAAATTGGCAAAACAAATTAATCTTTCCACTTCAACGTTCCAGTTTCATTTGGCCAAAGCCGAAGCCAAACTAATGCCTTTTTTGGTAAGACAGTATTGACTTTTGTATATCGGAATATTCCGATAAAAATTATTTATAGATATTCTATTTTTTGTTAGCAATAAAAATGGCACAGATGTTATTGGAACAGCCGATGAAAGCGGCAATTAAAATTGGTTATAACTCTTTGGAATATTCGGAGCTAGAGCAAAAGTTACATGATGTCAAAGAGAATATTACCCCAGAAATGCGTAGAATTGTAAGAAGTTACGAGGACGATCCTTCGCTAAGAAGAATAATTTTAAACGGGATTCCAAAAGAAGGATCTTATCACAGGGGATCTTTAATAAGCATTTCTTCCGGAGCAAGGGGAGAAAAAGAAGACATCTCACTTGCCGCAGCAGGAGAGTTGTTCTATTGGGCAACTGCATGGCTTGATGACATTGCGGATGATAATACTTTCAGGCAAACGGTCCAATCCGTCAGAAAATCCGCCGGCGACGGCGTTGCCATGTACTCCTCCAATGTATTATACGGCATTGTGATGAGGGCAATAATGGATCAGTTTAGGAATACTCCCATCAAACTTGCAAGGATTCTGGACTATGTTTCCCATAATTTTTATATTATAAATAAAGGACAGGCAAGGGACATGCTTTTGGCTCAAAAACCCTTAAGGGATGTTAGCGTTCAGGATTATATCAAGCTTATCGAAGAAACAACAGGAGTGGATGTGGCCACAAGTTTGGCTATAGGGGGAATTTCGGCAGAACTTGACGAAGAAACGCAGCAAAACCTTTATGGATTCGGTTTGAATTTGGGAACTTTGGCCCAAATTAGAGACGATGTATTGGATTACTGCGACGCGAAAGATTCGGAAGGCAATTATATAATTGGAAAATTGCCCTTTAGGGATTCTGAAACCGGAAAGAAAAGATTGCCTTTATTGTTAACAGGAGATGCTAATATGAGAAGAATTCCAGACATGGTTTATGACCAAATTGAAAATGATTTTATAACAAAAAGAAGAAATGATGCTGAAGCATACATTGACGGAGCAAATATAAACGAGGATTCAAAACAATTATTGAGAGGCATATTAAAATATTGGAGTGATATAAGATTGTTTCAACAGCTTGCTTCTAATTAAAGCATATTCTTTTTTTCATCTCACCTCAACCCCCTCCTCTCGGCAAATTTCATAATTTGACGTAGGCGTTTATTCAACATCAATTTCCCTACTCCAGCTATTTCCCTCTCCAAAATCCTCAAAAGATTTTATTTTTAATTTTCTTTTGAACAATTTCGGGGCGTAAAGAACAAACGTCTCAAACTCCCCGCCCTCTCCGGCGGGATTTATTTTATATTTTTCCTGCAATTTTTTTATTTCTTCAACAAACTTTTTATCAATTTTTCTTCCGAGCCATTTCTCGTCAAGAGGATATGCAAAAACGCCTGTAATTATTATCTCAAACTTGTTTTTTATCAGTCCTTCAAGCAGCTCAATCTGATCCATTTGCCAAAGTGGATTGAAACACTCCAAATTCAATTCATTGCAAATTTTCTGAATTCTTGACGCCTGATAAACCGACTCAACAGCTCCAGTGACAATTCCTTCAATTTTGAATTTCTCCTTTGCTTTTTTTATCGCCTTTTTCAAATCATTCAATTCTTTTTCCTTTTCGCCTTTTGTTTTACGAATTATTATCGGAATTTCCATCGCTTCCGCCTGTTTTTCCGTCTTTGAAACCGACGGCGTGTGAAACATATAGCTTTCCTTGTTTTCAGAAATTATGGAAATTAAACACGCAATTTCATATCCGTTCTTTTTTGCGAGCCACGCCGCGAAAGTTGAATCCTTTCCTCCGGAAAACAAAACGCCGAGTTTCATTATTATCTTTAATGAAGAAAGTTTAAAAACTGTTTATTGTCTAAGGGAATATGGGAGAAGATGCTCAAACAGAGGAATTGTTTAATTTAGCCGAAAGAATATCTAAAGAAGGAGAATTTGTGTCTAGAGGGGGATCTGGGTGCAATATTTTCGTTGGAAAACGTGAGGGTAAACAGTACCGAGTTGAATACGAACCGAGTCCCGGTTATGATTGCATAAGCATTTACGGTCCGGACGGATTTCTTTCTTCTTTAAATATGAATATGTGGGACACGAAGGGAAGAAATGAATACAGTCACAATGGAGAAATTTCTCAGGAAGAATTAAGGAACTTACTGGAAAATTTGGAAAAAGATGATGTCGCCCTGAATCGAATTAGGGAAAATTATCTTAGAAGTTTTTCTAGGGGGACAAGAAGAGAACATGAAACTTTTTTTGGTGAAAGGGAAAGAAGGATGCCCGTCTCGGACGTTGATTCATCCGACTCTGATTTGAC
Organism: Candidatus Pacearchaeota archaeon; assembly: GCA_016204145.1. Lineage (GTDB taxonomy): Archaea > Nanobdellota > Nanobdellia > Pacearchaeales > GW2011-AR1 > JACQLK01. The sequence continues at coordinate 8,774 of JACQLK010000010.1, forward strand.
AAAGAGGGCATTCGGCGCCTCCGCTTTGGGTTATCTCTTTCTCGGACCAATTGGACTTCTTTTTGGACCTGCTTTGATTAATAAAGAAAGGAAACACTGAACTTTCATAATCTGAAATGGCGTTTTTATTATATAAATTTATTTAAAGGAGAATTGCAAATTTTAGTTATGGGAGATATTGGAAGCGATACTGAAGCGCAACTAGAAATGATGAGAGATGCTTACAGAGATTTGAGAAACAAATGTCCAAATCATGAATTGTTAAAATTAGCGTCTTTGCATCAAGATGAAGAGGGATTTGATTTTACGCCGGAATTCGGAAGAAGATGCGTTAGGACTGAAGACAGATATAAGGCAAGCAGTTACGCGAGGTATACTATTGCTTTAGAATCGGCAGCGCAAAATAGCACCTTTAAGCTTCTTGATACAAATCCTTCTTGTGATTATTAAGTTGGAATAATTTATATATTATTTTTTCATTAGTTCTTTTATGAATCAAAGGGGTTACGAGAGAAAATATCTTCAGGAATTTGTTTACGGCGGAATTGACGGCGCCGTGACCACGTTCGCCGTCGTCTCGGGAGTTGTCGGCGCCTCGCTAAGCCCGTCAATTGCATTGATTCTCGGATTCGCAAATCTTTTCGGCGACGGATTTTCAATGGCAATGTCGAATTATCTTTCAAACATTTCCGAAGAAGAATTGAAAAAGAAGCGGGATCACACCGCGAAGAAAAAGGCGCTTGCGACTTTTTTCTCTTTTGTCGCGATAGGATTCATTCCCTTGCTGTCTTTTGTTTTGGCTTTGATTGTAAAATCTAGTTTTCTTGTAAAAAATCAATTTGCTTTCTCGCTGATTCTGACCGCAATGGCGTTTCTTTTTGTCGGCTGGCTCAAGGGAGACATCGTCGGAAAAAGCAAAACAAAATCCGCGTTTGAGACGCTTTTAATCGGCGGAATCGCCGCGGCCGTTGCGTATTCGACGGGATATTTGATTAAAGGATTAATCGGATGATTTATTTTTTGTTTTAATCTGCTTCATTTTGTTCGGGTTTTTACAAATATGTCTCAAATAAGAAGGTTAAAAATTCATTGTTTTGTTGCTTTTGCATTTTAAATCCACGATAAAACGATTATTGTATTTTACCTGAAAATTTCCATCTGTGTCCAGGTAAACTCCTCCTGATTTAATCAAAGAGTCAAACTTTGACTCCAAGGCATTTCTTTCCACTTCATAATCAAAATTGGGGTTTATTGATTCAATTGTGCAAGAATATTTTTTGCCAAAATATGTTTCTCTTGAAGAAATTTTATTTTCATTGCCTGAAAGAACAAAGTAAAAGATCAGCCCTCCCGCAATAGTTCCAGTTAAAAAAATAACCGCGGGATTCCTGAAAAGATTTGTCAAACTAACCATTCAATTCACGAATTATCAGAATATATAAAGATGCCGTAAAATTGGCTTTGTTTAAAAAATCCAAAATTGTTTTGACTTTGGCAAATTTTTATTGATATCCAAGTCGGGGCGCGAGTAGTGACGGAGTCAGGCACGGAGCAATTAATCTGCGAACGAAGTGAGCGTAATTTTAAATAAAGTTCTTTCCTTCCCCGATTTCAGAATTCTCTTCATTTGCTGATTTTTCGCTCTCATCTTTCTCGGCTTTTTCCCAGTCCTTCTCGCTTGTTTGTTCCTCGTCCGCAAACTTCAAATCCGCGAACGGATCGTTGTTTTTGAAATAATTTTCTTTTTCCCACACTAAAATTTCGCCGAAATGCTCTTTCTGCTCGAGCCAGATTTTTTTCTGATTTTCAAGATGCAAAAGCGACGAAAAGAAATAAATTGTTTCTTCCTTGTCTTCTCCGATGATGCTTGAAAATGAAACGCTCGTTTCGCTGTTCTGGAAATGCCCGAACAAAACTCCGTAAATTTCTTTTATTTTGTCTTTTATCACGTATTTTCTTTTTGGAAGAGAGAAGGACGTTTCTCTCAGCGCGTTTCTTCCGACAATTTCTTTGTTTATTCTTCTGTTCTCCGTGATTATCGCCTTGTTCAGCGATTCAACAAGCTCTTTCAGCGTCACTTTCCTGAATCTCGGCAAAGGGCTTTTCGGAATCAATTCCGGAATGTAATCGTCAAGTTCTATCCTTTCGAAATCAATCGGCTTTTTTTCCTTTTTCCCGAAGAGAATTTCGTCGATGCTTCTGATATATTTGTTGAGAAGAATCTCGGATTTTATCCTTAACAACAGCGCGGCGGCGAGGAGAACCTTGCTTGAAACAAAATAATTATCCTCCTCGTATTGCTGGAGTTTTTTCATGTAATTGTTCGTCAAAACGATAATGTCAATGTTCCACGGATCAAGTTGCTCAGAGTTTATCAAATCGTAAATGATTTCCTGCCATCCTATCTCTCTGCTGAAAACAATGTTGTGGACTTGCTCCTGCGACGGGCTTATTTTTTCCTCGGAATCGGTTTTTTCATCCTTTCCGTCGGGAAAATTATCTTTTTGTTTTGGAATATCTCTTTTTTCAGGATTTTCGTCCATGAAATATAAAGGAAAAAGAGTGTTATAAATTTATGTAGTGCCTAAAAATGGCAAAGTAGTGCCTAAGAAATCAACGGAAAATCACTACTAATAACTAATTACCCCTCGTCATTCTTAAAGAGTAACAAAACCGAAAGATTTAAATACGACCGCTTTATATGAATTATATCACCTCTTTTTCCCCAGGAGAGCCTTCAGGTCATCTTTTTGACTGGCTTGAAGAATCTCCTAGGGTTTATGCTTTTTACAAGCAGGGGTTTCACAATCATTAATTTGATAAAAGTCGTGGAGTTTGCTAACATTATTTAGTGTTTGTGTCCACGCATAATATTCTAACACAATTAATCTTATAAGCAACTAACTATTATCCTATTGAATATGACTATTGCAGATCCGACGAGTTTAGAGTATAAAGAAAGAAGGAGAAAGGAATTAGAAGAATCCGGGTATGTGGGATTGACTGCATTTATATTGACTCATCCAGAGACGCAAAAGAAATCTATTGAAATAGCATCTGGCGCAGGCAATCCTTGCGGAATTAAGGAAGAAAAATGGTTAAATGTTCACGCATTCGGTTCAACTAAGACGGGTATGTATGATTTCAACGGAGAAAGAATTGAAGGAATAGAAAATGTCGCCTCTAAAATGAGAAATTATGTCAGAGAAAATTATTCGCATTTGTTGGATTAATTTATTTCTCTTCTTCACAATTAACTTTATAATCTCTTTACTCATGAATTTTTATGGGAGACGTTATAAGCATCGCTGAAAGATTGAATGAAAAGAATGTTGGAAAACTTTTAACGCAGCTTGATGAATTGCGCAATAAAGGTCTTTCTTTTTCCCGCGATTTTTCCAGAATTCTTGAAGAAAATCCCAATGAAGCGGTTAAAGAAATTGCCAATTATTTGGATGGCGCTAAATACGGGGGTAGTGAGAAAAAAGTTGTAGGAATTGATCCAAATCAAGATTATACCGGACCAATCTTATGTTTATTCGGAAATGTTTACCCGATTTTGGACAGAGAAACAAGGAAAGAAGGATTATTGCAATGTTTTAGTTTTTTAGACAAGCTTAACTATTTTCAGGCGCAATTCAATGTTGAATATATAAATGAACCATGGCTGGCTGCGGATATTTTGATCAATCGGGGCTTATATTGGTGCGGTTATAAGGAATATTGCGATGTCTTGGAAAAAACTTCCGAGTGGAAAAATCTTTCTGCGAAAATAGATAAGATGAAAAGTCAATTTTGGTTGGCAATGGCGATTATAAATTATAAACATGCTTCATTGGAAGTAAGAGCTAAATTTTACAGGGAATTTCCAAATCTAGTCGATAGAACCGAAGATGCAATTGCCGCTTTGACTTTTAATCACGCACAAGATGCAAATAAAAGAAAAGAAACCCCCGTTGACGAATATATTGATGGAAGTTTATCCAAATACGATCCGATATTGCATAACAATATAAGGAAAAAGATGGGCGAGCAAAAGTGGATAAGAATAGATCCTAATGTTAGTCATTAATTACTTCCTTTTATTTCTCTTTTGTCGTGAACTCCGCTCGTTCGCGGCAAATATTTACTCTTTTATGTATCCGCCCTTCTGCAAATTCCAGAGTTTCCTGTATTCTCCTTCCCGAGAAATCAATTTTCTGTGATTTCCCTCTTGAATTATTTTTCCATCTTTCATAACGATTATTCTGTCGGCATTCATGATTGTTGAGAGTCGGTGCGCGATTATGATTGATGTTCTGCCTTCAAGCAATTTCTGCATGTTTTTTTGGATCTCGTTTTCCGTCTCTGAATCAAGCGAGGATGTCGCCTCGTCAAGGACAAGAATTTTTTTGTTTGCCAATATGGCCCTTGCAATTGAAACCCTTTGTCTTTCACCTCCGGAAAGTTTTATCCCCCTTTCTCCAACTATCGTGTTTTCCTTCTTAGGCAATCTGCTTATGAGTTTATCAAGTTGCGCGAATCTTATCGCTTTAAATACTTCTTCTCTTGTGGCATCTGGATTGGAAAATTTGATATTGTTGAATATTGTATCGTCAAACAAAATACATTCTTGGGGAACTATGCTTAATTCTCCCCTCAATGACTCCTGTTTGAAATCTCTTATATCTTTTTCATCAATTAAAATTTCTCCTGTTTCAACGTCGTACAATCTGTAAAGCAATTTTATCAATGAAGTTTTTCCGCAACCCGAATGCCCAACAAGCGCGATTTTTTCGTTTTTGTTTATTTTCAAATTGAAATCTTCAAGAGAAAATGCTTTTCTTTTTCCGTAATGGAAGGAAATATTCTTAAATTCAATTATTCCCTGTTTTATTTCCAAATTCTCTGCATGAGGCCTGTCTTTTATTTCACTTTCTATTTTTCCATATTCAAACAAATCCTGAAAGTCAGACATTGCTCTGTAAAATTGTCTCATTCCCCAAACAAAACCAAACATTGGAACAAATACATTTCCAATAACAGAATATACAAAAGCCAAACTTCCAAGGGTGATTTCCTTGTTCAAAAAATCCATCAACGGAAAATAAATCATAAGCAATGTTCCTATTCCAAGAATAAAAATTTGCCCTGCATCAAGCCACCTGTAATATTTCCCATACCAAATGTTGGCATCCTTAGTTTTATTTATTCTTTTAAGGAATTTGTTTTTTATCGCGAACTCTTTACCGAAATATTTTACCGCTTCCATGTTTGCGAAAACATCGCTTATGAATCCTTTGTCTCTGTCTTCTAAACTATTCACATATAATCCAACTTTTTGCTGCAAATGTTGCATTGCAAAACTGTAAAGAATGAATGCGCCGGATGTTCCAATCAGAACAATAGTTAGAATCCAATTGAAAAAAGACAGAGATGCCCCAACGACGATAATTTGGAAAATAAGGGGGGAAAAATTAAATAGCAATGTATCGGTCATTGTTTCTATTGAATGGGCACCGCGGTTCAGCCTTGATATAAGCGAGCCGGTTTTATGGGTTGTATGAAAGCTGTATGAAAGTCCTATAATGTGATTAAAATATTTTTCCTTCAAATCCAAAATCAAATTAGATTCCAAAAGGTTAATCAAATGTAGTTTTATCCATGCCATTATTGGTCTTGCGATTATGACTGCTAAAAAAATCAGTCCGGAAATTATCAGAATTTTTGTAAAAACGGCTTGTGAAATTGTCCCGTCAATAAATTTTGTTCCGTTGTCTATTATAATTTTGAACAGGAACTTATCAACTATCATCAGCACTTCTATTACGAGAATTACAAATATGGCTGAGAAGAGAAGCAGCTTGTACCTTTTCAAAATGCTGAAATATTCTTTTACGTTATATTTGAAATCTATGTTTTTTTCTATTTTCATTTCAACAGGATAAATTTATATAGTTTTTAATCCTTAAGTTTTAATGAAGAATAGAATTGCTTTGGGCAATTCAGTTTTTAATGTCAAGTCCTGCGATTACGATATGAATGATGAGGATTCTGACGAATTCAATGATAATAGTGAGAGGGATGAAGATTAATGTCTTTCTTCACTTTGCCTTCGTCACAAATTCTGAATAATGGCATTTTCCGCAATACAACCTGTCCGGCGTCTTCATGAGAAATATTCCCGGTCCGCACCGGGGACACGACTGCGCCCTCGTGATTTTGTCGCCCTCGATTTTATATTTCGCATATTTCTTGCTCGTCGGCTTGTTCTTGTGCTTTTTCTTTCCTTTCTTTTCCTTTTTCTTTCCCATTGAAATTCTTCCTGAATTTTAATTGAGCCGATTTAGTCGGCGATTTTGAAATTTTGTTTCAAAATTTACATTCGCTGAATTTTAAATTCCCGCGATTTTTTACGAAGCCGGCTGAATCGCGGCTTTATTTCCAATTTCGAATTTGTCCTTGTCTTCTTTTGAGTCGTATGCAAACGCGATTATGTTGAATAAATTTGTGCCGAAATTTCCGCGGATTTTTTTTATCTTGACGCATTCGGCGGGAACGGATATTTTTTCCGAAATTATTTTTTCAACTTCGTCAATTTTCGGCGAAGAAGGAACGCTCATCTCCGCGGCAATTTCTTTTCTTTTGAATAGCGGATTTTCCCTTTGCGCGATTATTCTGATTTCAATCATTTTATTTTGTCTTTATAGCGTAAACTCCCTTTTCCTTTATGTTCAATCTCTTCGCTATCTCCGATTTCTCGGAATTCAATATTATTGTTTTCCCCTTGAAACTGTCCGTGGATTCCTTGCTTCCGCAGGCGGGGCATTTTTCTCCCTCGAAAACCCTGCTGCATATTTTGCATGCTTTTTGTTTCATTTTTTCTTTCCCCCTTTCTTCTCGGATTTCTCGTCTTCTCTCGCCGCTTTTTTCGCGAATCTTTCTTTTTTCGTTTGATCCTCTTTTATCCACTCGAGTTTTCCAAGCCCCGGCTGTCTCATTGTCAGTCCGACTTTTGGAAAATTTCCCTTATGGCTTATTGCGACGATTCTCGCAATGCACAAATCTCCGACCTTGAGAATCCTCTTGGACGATTTTCCCGTAAGAGTGTTCGTCTTGCTGACGCTAACATAATCCTCCATTGTCTGCCCGATGTGAATCATTCCCTTCATGACACCGAGATCTATGAATGCCCCGAAATTTGTAACTTCGGTTATGACCCCGTATGTGACTTCCTGCATTTCCGGTTTCCAGGTTATGAGTTTGAATCTTGAATTGTAATAAGCCGCTCCGTCGCCGGGAATCACGACTCCGTCGCCAACTTGGAGGACCTCGACAACAGCGACGGCTTTTCCCATTTCTTTGTCATAATAATCTTGGTAAATTTTTTTCAACTGATTGCTTACCGCTTCAAGCGTCGGAAGCCCAAAAAGCTTCGGCTCAACTCTCACGTAATCTTCAATCTCCGTTAAATAGAACATCCAAATTTAGAGTAAAATTGCTTTTTAAAGCTTTTTCCGGAATGCGTTCGCAGAATACAAATTCTTTTAAATGCGGGATTTCAAGCCAGTCCATGAAAAGCGCGGATTCCTGAGTGGCATAAGAAATAAGATCTTTCCGTCGCTGGAGAGAAAAAGAAGAATTGTGATGACGAAAAAACGCCCGGATAATTTGGGAGGGGACGCAATTTACATTCAGGTCCGCCCGAGCGAATTCAAAATGAGGATTATTGGAAAGCCCGCCATTGAGAAATATTTTGTCAGGATTTATTCGGCGCAAGAATTTGTTTTTCCGGAACTCGGCCGCTTGAATCCGGATATCAACCTGATTGATTTGAATGATTACGGCGGAATGTGCGAAGCGTTTTATTCGATTGGAGCCATAGGAAGGCAATTCTCAAACATGAATCAAATAGTCCGCGAACTTTTGAAAGACAATCGCGGAAAATTGGAATATATTTCCCAATAGATAAATTCTTTTAAACCCTTTTTTATTTTTATGCAAATGGCCGAAGATGAAAAGAAAAGGACGATATGTATGGGATATGAGATTCCCGAAGAAAAAAATTTTGCGGGAGATGTCATTTATGTCGGTCATCTGACAAGAGGAGTCGGCATGGAATGTACGGTCGTTTCCCGGGAAGAATTCAAATATCGGGCAAGAAATTCTGAACGCGGCCCGGAAATAAAGAGCGGAAAAGAATTGAAAATATATTCAGGCAAAATGGTTCCGTTTAGAAATTTGGCTGACGAGCTTGCGGAATTGAATAACGGTTCTGTCCGCGATTCTCTTTTTGAAGAGGGCTTGAGAATTTTTGAAAGCTTTCGGGACATAAAAGGAAGATTGAGAACCCTCGACGAAGAGATCGCGGGAAAAAGATACGGGGAGCGTGACTAGGCGATTTCCAGATTTTTCTTTCCCCTTATCACAATTTTCCGATTTTTTGTTTTGCGTTTTATTTCCCTGTCCAAAGTTGCAATCGCGGTTTCTTGATTTTCCTTCGCGAATTTTATTATCCCTTTGTCGACATCTTTTTTCTTCAGGTTGATTTTCTCAAAATTATTTTTTTCAAGAATTTTCAAAGCCAATTCGGAATTTTTTGCCGTTTCAAAACCGTCGCGGGAAGAAATTTTTTTCAATTCCTGAACGACTTGCGCCGGAATTATTATTTTAAATCCCGTTTCTTCCAGAATTCTGAAAAAGTCAATTTTCTGCTTCACGCAGGTTATTATGAAATTCGTGTCCAAAATCGCGGTTTGCATGCGCAAAAATATACTTTTGCATATATAAATTCTTTTAAATAACGGCATTTTTAGATAAAATGGCGGAAAAATTTTATGATTTGTTCAGGGTTAAAAAACCGATCATCGGAATGATTCATCTTGCCGGAGACGATTCTTATTGTAAAATAACTCGCGCTCTTCAGGATGCGTCTGTTTTCAACGGGGAAGGAGTGGACGGCGCTATCGTTGAGGATTTTCATCCCGGTTCTTTTCAGGATGTTCTCGGAACATTGGATAAGCTTTCAAAAACGGAAAACAAAATCGTTCTTGGAGTTAATTTTCTGCAAAACCCCTATTCGGGATTTGAATTGGCAAATTTGTTTGATTTAAAATTTGTGCAATTTGACAATGTCCAGACGCCGGGAATTGACTTGAGATTTTACAGGGAAATGCGCTCGCAATATCCCGGAATTTCGGTTCTTGGAGGAGTTAGATTCAAATACGCGCGCCCGTCGGGAAATTCGCTTGAGACGGATTTGAGAGAAGGAATGAAAAGATGCGAGGCGATTGTGACAACGGGGGCGGGCACGGGAATGGAAACTCCTATAGAAAAATTAAGGGAATTCAAAGAGGTCATGGGAAATTATCCTCTCATTGTCGGAGCGGGCGTAACTGCCGAAAATGTTTGCGAGCAGTTAAGCGTTGCAGACGGGGCGATTGTCGGAAGCTATTTCAAAAATGGAAATGCGAAAAATCCCGTTGACGCGAGAAGAGTGAAGAATCTAATGTCAAAAGTTCTGAAATTAAGGTAGCTACAATATATTTTTAATCCTTAAAACACATGTTAATCAATGCACGAAAAAGAGCATGTGATAAAAATTCTCGAAGAAACGAAAGACGCTTTGCTGAACAACGACGTTTTCAAATTGAAGGAATTGAGCAATCAGACGGTGCATGCGGCGTCGACTGAACAGGACACGGACAGCATAACCCTCGCGATTATAATTTACTCGTTGAGCAAAGTCATAGAGAGAAAATACAAATATGAAAAATCCTGCACCGGTTTCTGCAGATATTCCATGAAAGCGATTGAGCGCGCTATTGACTCGCTGAAAAAAGGCCAGGAGGAAAAATTCAGGAGAAATTTGCAGGAAATAATTGACAGCATAAACAAATTTTCCGGCGATTTCAAGGCGAATGTCGAGGACGTTTTCAGGAAAGCCAGGATAAACAAGGCATCGAAAATTTACGAGCACGGAATATCAATGGAGCAAACGGCGAAACTTTTGGGAATAACGATGTACGAGCTCGCGGGATATGTCGGGCAACAAGGGGCGCAAAATCCCCTTGCAAAAACAATCTCGGCAAAAGAGAGAATTAAAATCGCGGTGGATTTTTTCAGATGAAAATAATTCTTGCAAGACACGGGGAGTCGGAGCACAATGCAAAATTGACCGAAGACAAGGACTCAATTTTGACTGAAAGAGGAAGGATGCATACGGCATATCTGGGGAAAAAACTGAAAAAAGAAAACATATCCGAGGTTTACGCAAGCAATTTGAAGAGGGCAAAAGAAACTGCGGGGATAATTTCAAAAATAATAAAAGTCCCGGTTAAATATTTTTTTAGAGAATTAGACGAATATAGTGGAAAAAATCTAAAGTTTGCTATAATCGGGCTGTTTAATCTAAGATTAAGGAAATTAAAAAAAATCCTGAACAAGATATCCAAAGAGAGGGAAAAAGACAAGACAATTTTAATCGTTGCCCACGGCATTACCAACAGAATAATAATCGGGCATCTTCTCCAAATGCCGCTTAAAAAACAGCTTCTTAGTCTTTGGCAACATAACACCGGGTTAAACGTCCTCTCTTGGAATAAAGACCATAAAAATTGGGGATTGGAATCCCTGAACGATTTGTCTCATCTCCCTAAAAGATTAAAGGATGGTTTAAAATGAATCTAAATAAATTCCGCCACGAGATAAATTCGCTTATTTTCAACGGAATATTTGCAATTTTGACTTTGTTGACAGTGATAATTTTTTATAAGAACATTTTATTGACCACAGTTATCCTTTCCGTTCTCGCAATAATCGCGTTGTTAAAATGGAAAACCGCGAAAGTTTTTATTATTTTTATTTTAGGCGGATTTTTGGGAGCGTTTGCGGAAATAATCGGAGTAAATTACGGCGCTTGGAGTTATTCCTATGCAAGTTTCCTGGGCGTTCCCGCATGGATTTTCTTCTTTTGGGGAAACGCGGCGATATTTATCTATCGCCTTTCAAATGAAATTAAAAAGATAAAAATGAAAAAATGAAAATCCGCAAGGCGGCGATGAAAGACGCGAAAAGAATTTTGGAACTGCTGAACAGCGACGATAATTTAAGCGTTAATATGACAAGAGGGGATTATCGCGGAGAGGATATTAAAGATTATATTGCTAAAAAAATAAATCAAACTTTTGTTTATGAAGAGGACGGGAAAGTGGTGGGAGTTGTCGTGTCTCAATTTTGGACGACTTATTTTCACTTGAATCTCATAGTTATTGATAAGAATTATCGCGGCAAGGGAATAGGCGCGCAACTTGTCAAACACGTTGAAACATTGGCAAAAAAAAGAGGCATAGGATATGTTGAGTTGGTTACCGAAGAAAAAAACTCTCAGATGCAGCGTCTTATGGATAAATTAAATTACAGGAAAGGAAATAAATTTCTTTCTTATTGCAAAGACCTAAAATGACGCAAAAAGTTTTAATTTTCGACTCCGGCGCGCTGATAAGCTTGGCGATGTCCGGGCTTATTGGAGAGATAAGAAACCTCAAGAAAATATTTGACGGAAAATTCATGATAACCCGGAGCGTCAAAGGAGAGGTGATAGACAAGCCGCTCACGATAAAAAGATTTGAGCTTGAGGCGATGATGATTCAACAGCTTCTTGACGATAAAATTCTTGAGGCGCCTTCATCTTTGGGAATCGGAGACGGCGAAATAATGGAAGAAACGCGTAAAATTCTTGACGCTTCAAACAATATCTTTTACACGAGAAAGCGCCCGGTTCACTTGATTGACGTCGGAGAGGCGTCGTGCCTTGCGTTGAGCCGGATTTTGAGCGGCAAAAAAATTGAAAATATAATTGCGATTGACGAGAGAACGACAAGGATGCTGGGAGAAAAGCCGGATAATTTAAAGAAGCTTATGGAAAGCAAATTGCACATGCCTATTTTTGAAAAAAAAGACGATTACAAATTTTTCAGGGGATTCAAATTCATCCGCTCCACGGAATTGGTTTACGTCGCATACAAAAAAAATTTGATTCCGATAAAAAACAAAAATCTTCTTGACGCGCTTCTTTACGCCCTGAAATCAAACGGCGCGGCGATTTCCGAAGACGAAATCGCGGAAATAAAGAGGATTGGGTGAAATTATCTTATTAACTTTACTGAAGATATCAAGGTGATAAAAAAAGTTATGAAATAACCTACGATTGCTAAAAAATTACTATCTTTATTACTTTGGTTTAATGATAAGGAATAATCTGATAATTTTATACTAAGTTCACTATTTATGCACAAGGGGGTTTTATCTCCCCACACTAAAATTTCTTCTCCGCCAGAGCAATATGTGATCCTTGAAACATCCATTGGCGAAAGATACGGAAATTCTTGGAGATATAAAGATAGATGCATTACGATTAAAACCAAAAAAATAAAGTTTAACGGAAAAATGATCTTATTAGTTATTTTAATTTCCATCTTCTTCAAAAATGGGCACGGAGGGAATCGAACCCCCATCTCCTGGGCTCTCCGCAAATTTTATTCTGCGCTGGAGCCAGGTAGTCTGCCACTAGCCTACGCACCCTGTATAATACTAAAGAAAAAGTTTATTTTTAATGGTTCCCATTAGCAAATCACTCATCCTCTTCCATATCGTCCAGCGTCAGTTTCCAGCGATTTTCCTGATAATCTTTCCATTCTTCTTTCTTTTTAATGGAGCATTTGTCGCAATATTTTCTCTTGAATTTCGGGCGCTGAACCACGTCGACTTCCTTTCCGCATTCCGCGCATTGTATGTTTATCGTTCTGCTCATTATTGTCTTAAATAAATTATAGATATAAAAAATTATCTGTAACTAAAATTTATTTTTCGAAAACAGAATTATCTCTTCGGAGCATGCTCCCTGATTTTATCCATAAAACGCGAGGCCTTTAAAATTTCTATTCCTATAACCTTCCCGTTCTTGTCCAATTCCATATTTATTCCCGGGGCTATTTCCTCAAAACTTTCTTCCTCTCCCCCTTCCAAGAAAATGAAAAGAGAGTCGGATTTTTCGTCATAATTGTATTTTTTATTCATTTTTTATCCATCTTCCGTTAAATAATCTGTTTGTTATTTTTTCATCGCTTATGGGATGAATCGTCACTATTTCTATTCTTTCGCCATACGCTTCATAAGCAATCATCATATTTCTCAATTTGTCGTTATATTTAAGCTTTTTTATCGCAATATGCGTTCTTTCAATTTTGTCAAAAAAATTTCTGTTCCGATTTTTCATAAATTAATTTGGGATAATGTTCTGGAATTTTCCTGATGTTTAATCTTAAACTTAAATGAGGCGTGTAGATTATTTCCATATTCAATCTATATCTATGGGTAAAATAAATTTTTAAGCTTAATCTATTTCTCAAAAACGACATCCCTAAACATTTAAAAACCGTCATTCTATATGATTTGCAGATACAACTAGTAACAACTTAGTGTTTCTAAAACCAATTAAATAAATTATCGGATAAAATGAAAGGCACTGTAAAATTTTTCAACGAAGTCAAGGAATTCGGATTCATAACCGGCGAAGACGGCAAGGACTATTTTGTCCACAGAAGCGCGTTGAGCGACGGCATGACTATAGGCGAAGGCGACTCTGTTGAATTCGACGTCGAGAAAGGCGAAAAAGGGCTCAAAGCTGTTAAGGTTCATTAAACTCTTTGGATTTGTTTTTCTTTCTAAGCAGATAAATTTGTTTAGCTTTGCCTGTTTGTTTGCCGCTCCGAGCCGGATTTCATCGCGGCGCTTCGCTTAAGAAAAATTTTAATCCAAATATATCGCGCAATTTTATCAATTATTGTCTTACGGGGATTTCTACTACTTCTTAGAGAATACGCTTATTTTTAAATCAACAAAAAATAATTATTCTGCTTCCATGAAAATGGGGCAAAAGGAGATAAAATCTCCGCGTTTCGGAAGAAGTGATAAAAGTGTCAATTAAAAAAATCAGGTTAAGGGTGTTCTTGCATGTCTTTTGACGGCTCGCATTATGTGTGTTCAAAGCACAAAAAGGAAAAGCATTACAGCCCGGCAGACGAGAGGTGGTTCTGCTCCGATTGCGAAATTGAAGGCAAATACGGGAAATAATTTAAACATCGCTTAATGGAGACATGGCAAACAAATTAGTTCGATTTATCGACAAAATCTCGGCCGCGCTTTTGATTCTCGGCGGATTGATACTCGGTTTTATGGGAGTTTTGAATTTTAATTTGCAGTTTGCAAATTTAACGCCATTTTTGATTTCTCTGTTCTACGCAATCGTCGGCTTGTCCGCAATATGGGGCATTTTCAGGAGGATTAAATCATAATGATTTATCTTAAATGCGGCTGTTCAATAAAGGAAGATGGAACGTTTGTCGTCGGGAAAAGGTGCGAATATTGCGCGGAATGCAACGCAATGGTTGAACTGCATCCTTTCGGAGAAAAGCGATTTGAGGAATTGGGATTTCATTCTCATCACTAATTGTTTACAATAATTGATTTAAACCCTTTTTATTTTTCTTAATTATGGAAAGCAGCGCCGATTTTAAAAAACAGGCATCGCAAATTCTTTACGAGGCGTCAAAGCGGACTTGGGAAAACAGAAAAGGAAGAATCGGCGAGGTCATATCTTCTTCCGAAGATTTTAGAGGTCCTCGCGGAATTGATATTTCCGAATTGCCCAAAGGAACAAGGTTGTACGGAGGAATGGACGGCGTCGGAAACAAGATTGAAATTGCCGAGAGAATGAAAAATCACAGGACAATGGCGTCGGGCTTGGTTGAAATGGTTTGCGGCGACAAAGTTCGCGAAGGAATGGAGCCGATTTTTATAATGTCAAACATTGATGTTAATTCTCTAAACGGAAATATTGGCATTGTAAAAGAGATAGTCGAAGGATATGTTGAGGCCGCGAAAGAAGCGGACGTCGTGATTCTCAACGGAGAAATCGCGGAATTGGGAAAAAGAATTTCAGGATACGGGAATTTTAATTACACTTGGTGCGCAAGCGCGATAGGAATTGGAAGAGCGGAAAGAATTCTTGACGGAAGAAAAATAAAAATTGGTGATGCTCTCGTCGGATTGGAAGAGCCGGGTTTTCGCTCAAACGGGCTCTCAAAACTTCTTGAAATTATGGAAAAAAATTTCGGCGAACATTGGCACGAACTTTCTTTTGAAGGAAAAAAGAAATTCGGAGAGTACGGACTTGTTCCCGCGAAAATTTACACTCGCGCCGTCGTTGAAATGTTCGGCGGATATGACCGGGAGCCGAAAGCGGAAATTCACGGCATAGCGCACATAACCGGGGACGGAATTCCGGAAAAACTTTCAAGCGCTTTAAATGGAACAGGACTTGGCGCGCATGTTGAGCCGTTTGAGCCAAATGATTTTATAAAATATCTCCAATACATTGGAAAAATCGACGATGCTCTGGCATACAGAACATGGAACATGGGGCAAGGCATGATAATCATAACTTCCGAGCCGGAAAAAGTAATGAATGTCGCATCGTTTCATAATATTGAATCAAAGATTATCGGCGAGATTACAAAAAATCCCGGAATTACAATAAAAAGCAAAGGATATTATTCCGAAGAGGAGGAGTTAAGATTTTGATTATCTCAATCTCCCGACTTTCCCGAAATCAAAAATTTTCCCGTCGTCTCCGATTGCGTGGACTTTGAATTTCTGAATCTCCCTTGCAGGAATTATTGAAAAATTCTCGTCTCTCCCGTAATTTTTTTCGTTTACCGCGCTTCCTTCGACAGTTCCAAAAAAACTCGGAAGAATGAAAACCTCTTTGCCTTTGTAATTTCCCGTAAGAAAACATTTGTATTTCTCCCGTTTGATGTTTGCCTTGTCCGAGAGAATAATAGACGGATGCAAATGCCCGAAAACCCACGTTTTTACTTTCTCGTCTGACAATTGCGAAAACTCCATGTGCCCGTGGAAAAACATAATTCCTTTTGAAAAATAATAATTTTTCATTTTCTTTCCGGAGAAATCAAACTTGTCGTGATTTCCCTTTATCAAAATTATATCCGAGTCCTTAACGTAATTTCCCAAAAAATCAAGAATTTTGCCGAAGTTGAATTTTTCCTTCCATTCGTAGTTGAAATAATGCTTTATGTCTCCGAGAAAAATTATTTTTTTCAGCTCATAATTTTTCCGCTTTATTTCTTCAATAATCTTTTTCAAATCCGCGATGATCTCTCCAACCTGCCTTTCCGGAATGAGAATTCCCGATTGCTGAACCGCGTGCTCGTATCCCACATGAAGATCTCCGACTGCGAGAATCCCGCTTTCAGGGAAGAAAAGCGATTTGTCAACAAATACATAATTTTCCATGGAAATGTTTTTAAACTAAAATATTAAAATCTTTGGATGAGCGAAGAAAACGGAAAAAGCAATATGTTGAAATATTCTCATAAAGGCCGCCCGGTTTATGAATTCGACAGGGAAACCGGAACCCTAGGATTATCAATGTGCCGGAGCGACATTGAATATTTTTTAATCAAACACCCGATGCCCATGGCTAAATTAACGTTGCCAATCCCGAACATGAACCCTGCATTTGAAAACGTAAAAAGCATAGAAGGTTTGTCAAGTCCCGACGGAAGATATTCGTTCAAATTTTATCGCCTGTTTTCCGGATAGAATCGCCTTTTCATCTTTTAAATTCTCCGCATTTTCCATGGAAATGTTTTTAAATTTTGAATATTAATACTTGAATAAACGGGTTGGGAAAAATTCTGGAGCCGTTTAAAGGAATAGTCGCGCCAAGAACCGGGATATTTGATGGTTATGTAAACGGCCGCCAAATTTACAGATTTGATAAATCAACAAGAATCCTGGAACTTTCTATAAGTCCTGAAGAAATTGAAAATTTTTTGGTTGATTATATTATGCCAATGAATGTTTTAACGCTGCCTCCGCCGGTCCGCCGGACGTTTGAACGGGTAAAAAAAGTTGATAATCTCCCTCCGGGAAAGAGCGGAAAATATTATTTCGGATATGGGGACTACGGGTTTTATATAGTGCAAGATTAAAAAAATTAATTTTCCTCAAAGAAAACTTATTTTCAAATTCATCAGAATTTCTTCTTATAAATGTTGTCGTGATGGTCAAAGTCCTCAAAATAAATCAAACGGTCTTTAACATTGAATCTAAAAATTAACACAAAATGTCCTATATGCACTCTTTTAAATTCTTTCAGATCATGGCTTAGATTCTTATAATGTTCAATATTTTCAGAATTGACAATTTCTCCAATTTTCTTTTTTATTTGGAGGTATAACTCTTGATTTTTCCTCTCCAATTTGGCTAAAATTTTTTCAAGTTTCTTCTCAATTCTAAATTTATACATTTGATTTAAGATGCCGGTCTAATTCTTCCACAGAACTAAATACCATGCCGTATTCTTTGTCAATTTTCTTCAATTTTTCCAAATACTCCGGTCTCAGCTCGGGCTCAAGAAAACTTTCCATGTAAATTTTTGCAATCATCGCGACCGCTTGCGACTTGTTTTTTAATCCGTATTTTGCCTTCACTATGTTTAAAATTCTGTCCTCATTCTCGTCTATGTCAATAATGCTTTGAACCATTTTATCTTTTATTATGTTTTATAATGAATTATAATGTTTATAAATTTGTTGGCTTTTCCAGTTCTGTTGAAAACCTAGTTAACTGCGAGGTTTAGATTGTGACAGATTGCCTTGCAATAAATTTCCGAATTAATGCTTCTAAAATTTTTTTCCAAAAACACTTCCGCCGTATTTTCTTTTTAACATAAGGGTTAATAAAAATTTAATTTCCTAATTTTCTGAAAATTTATCTTTTATCTTATAAAAATTATCCTCGGCTTTTTTTACTATTTTATATTCTTCTGATTTTTCGAATTCTTCATCGTTCATTTGATTTATTCCCATAGCTTTCATTACCTCATATCCAAAAGAAGTCCAATGGTAAGCATACTCAAAATTATACCCCGACCAATTAGAATAAGCAAATTTTACAATACCTAGGTCAATTAATCTAAATAAAGAAGCCTTCTTATTAATATCCATATTTTCGCTATTAAAATGATTATGTCCTTTAGGTATACGACCAATCTTCTTCATAAGACTTAATCCTATTTCATCTAAAGATTCTATCGCCGAGAGTACCCTTTTATTTTTATATAATTCTTGTTTTTTAATAGCATCATTTATAACCCTTTTAATAAATTCCTCGCTAATTTCGTTATCAAATAAGTTTATATGTAAATTCTGTATATCAAACGGAAGATTCAATTCTTTATCTATTCTCTTTCTTATAATAACTATATCCGAAGGTTCTCTAATAGTTGTGGCAACTCCCAATTCATAAATAACATTTTGATTAATCCTTGAGAATTTATTACCATTATCTTTTGGAAATCTATTATCATCGGATAAATCAAAAAGAAGCATCCTAGAATTTGCTATTGAATCAAAAATTATTTCAGGAATACTATTCGCTTCAGTTTCAATCCCTACTCTAAATGCTCTTTCAAATCCAATTTTCTTTGCAGTATCATCAATTATAGAGAAATTTTTTTTAATAGAGTCATTAAATGGCGCTCCAAGAAATATCTGATTTTTCTGTTCACCTTCCCAGAATCTTTCTAAAAAATGTTTTGGATACATTTTAATTTTCCTCCCCCAATTCCCCCAAAAATTTCTTCGCAATTATTCTCACTTGTTCCTCGTGCATTCTTTTCAAAAACTCCTGCCTGTCTTCGATTCTTATCAAGTCACTGTATCCTTGAAGAATCAAATTTGACGCGAACGGGCTTGGGATTTCGGTCTCCACTATTTTTATCTTGACATCGCCGTCTTTGATCCATTTCAAAACCTCTTTTGCTGAGGCAATGTCCATCAAATCCTCAAGAACTTCCCTTCGCGCCTCTCTCAATATCGGAAATTCGTTGGTTATTTTTTTTACGGCGTGAAGAAGAAAGTGGCTCTTCATCTGCTGCTTTCCGACGGTTTTGCTTCTTCCCTTGTAATTTTTCAGAATCATCAAAGCGCGCGAAGCGCAATGCCTGAATCTTCTCGCGAGAACGTCGGTTTTGTCAACCGCCTCTTTCAAAACATCCTCGATATTTTCCGGCTTCAAATATTCCAAAGGCGTTTTTATCTGGATCCTTTCTCCCGCAATATAAAATCCGTTGTCGTTTATTCCGACTTCCATGTCCCTTCCGCCAAGCCGTCCGATTAAAAATCCAAACGCTCTTGACAGAGCATCATTAACACGGCGGCCGTACATGCTGTGGAAAATAAGATAATTTTTCTGCGATTTGTATTTCTCGACGAGAATCAAGTCCTTTCTCGGAATTTCCAAAAATCTGTGCTGCTCGTCAAAATAATTGTATATCGCCTCGGCGGTATTTTCTTTGACGTAAAGATGCTTCATTATGAATTCGACAACCTCTTCTTTTGGCTTTTCTGCGTTTAATTTTTCATGCATAAGTTTTCTAAAATTATTTATTTCCAAACCCGAATCAAAACTCAGAGGAAGCATTTCCGAAAACCATGAAGGTATGGTGGGAGAAAGGTGCTCCGCCGAACTGACGTAAAGATTCATTCCTTTTGTGTATCTGTAAAGATATTTTTTTCCGCCGAGGACAAAAACGTCGCCTTTTTTCATTCTCTCCATAAATCCCTCGTCGATATATCCTATCGGCTCCTCGCCGCCGTAAACTTTCACGGTTATGAATGACTCGTCGGGAATAGTTCCGATGTTCGTCATATACAAGACCCTCGCCATTTTTCCCCTTTTTCCTATTTGCTTCGAGTCCTTATCATACCAAATTTTTCCGTAAACATTGTTTTTGTCCAGGTCGTATTCTCCCGCAAGATAGCTTATTATGTCGAGGAAATCGTTTCTTGAAAGTTTTGAATAACAATAGCTTTTTTTTATTACCGAGAAAATTTCATCAATATTCCAAATTTTGTAAATCGCCATCCCGAAAATTTGCTGCGCAAGAACATCAAGACAATTCTTCGGAAAAGTTATTTTGTTTATTTTTCTTTCAATCATTTCTTTTTGAATGACAGAACATTCAACCAAGTCATCCCTTTCTGAAACGATGAATCTCCCTTTTGCCGTGTCGTGCAATTTGTGCCCGGCTCTTCCGAGCCGCTGCAATGCCCTTGCCGACGACTTTGGAGAACCAATCATTATTACGAGGTCAATGTAACCTATGTCAATTCCCAATTCCAAGCTTGTGGAACAGACGACAACTTTTAATTTTCCCATTCTTAAACGCTCTTCAATGTCAAACCTGTGAACTTTGCTCAGCGAAGAATGATGCGCCGCAATGTTATCGTCGCCGTATTCTGTCGGAAATTTTTCTTTCAGGTGATTCACAATCCTCTCTGTCGCGGAGCGAGTGTTTGTAAAAACAAGAGTCGTTTTGTGCGCCTTTATCAGCGAATCAAGAAGAGAATAAAAATTCGGCGTTATGTTTTCGTCTTCAATCAGATTTTCAACAGGAGTTAAAACATCAATATCTATTTTCTTGTCCAAGGGCACACGGACAATTGAAACGCTTCTTTTTTCATCTTCTCCGACAAGATATCTCGCGACTTCTTCCATTGGCTCCACTGTCGCGCTTAATCCTATTTTCACGGGAAATGTTTTGCTGACTTTGTTCAAGCGTTCAAGAGTAAGGGAAAGATACGTTCCTCTTTTATTGTCCATTGCGTGGATTTCGTCGACAATGCAAAATTCGACGGCATTTAATTTTTCGACAAAGACCTTGCTTGTCAAAACAATCGCCAATGATTCCGGCGTTGTAACAAAAATGTGCGGCGACTTTCTCGCCATCTTTGCTCTTTCCGCCGTCGTGGTATCTCCGGTTCTGAGTCCGACGCGGATTTCCTGCAATTTTATTCCTTTTTTTTCCGCGAGCGCGTTTATTTCCTGCAGCGGTTCAATCAGATTTTTGTGAATGTCGTTGCTCAATGCCTTCAAAGGACTTGTATAGACGGCGTAAATTCTGCTTTCAAGTTCGTTCTTCTCGGCCAAAATAACGAGATAATTCAAAATTGAAAGAAACGCCGTCAGCGTTTTTGTTCCTCCGGTCGGCGCGGAAATCAAAATGTTCTTCCTGTTCCAGATGTTCAAAACCCCGTACTGCTGCGTCAGAGAGAAATTCGCGAACTTAGAAAAAAACCATTCGCTGACCAAAGGATGCAGCACTTTCCTTGTTTCCTCGTCGCTATATTTCTTGCCTTCTGTTATGGTTGTCATTTTAGTATCTTCAAGAGAACTCCGAAGCATATAGTGCAGAATATAGGTTTAATAAATTTGCTATCCTACACAAAATTAATATTTTATAGTTTTTCCATGAGAAAATAATTGGCAAAAACCTTTTCTTCTTTATTTGAAGAAAGTTGAATAATTTTTTCATCCAATATTTTAAAATGCGGTCTAAATAATTTTTCAAGCTTTTCTTTTGATGCGAAGTAACACAAGGTTCCTACGGGCGTTTTGCGAATTTTACCATATCCCCAGCATTTTGTCTGATCGCTAAAGGAAACAGAAAGATATTTCCCTCCTTCATTTAATATATTGTTAATAATTCTAACATAAGTTTTTCTGTCGGCTTCTTTAATAATACCATGAAGAAATCTCCAATCCAATATAAAACCGAATTTATCTTTTAATTCATTTAAATTTTTGTAGTCCATGACTAAAAATTTGCATGATACTTTGGCATTTTTTGCATTTTGTTTGGCGCGGTTTATCGCTTCTTTAGAAATGTCTATTCCGGTTACCTTGAAGCCATTGGATGCCAAATAAATGGGATAGTGACCTTCACCGCATCCAATATCAAGAGCATTGCACGGCAAAATTATTTTATCTTTAATTAGATTTGACAGTTCTGTCGGTATATCATTTGAAGTCCATGGAGCTTTATCTTTTTTGTATAAAGAATCATAAATAAATTTATCTTTCATCATTTTTTAAACGAACTCCTCTGGAACCTCTAACTCTACAATCAAGAAGAATCCCGAAATCTGGCTTACAGGCTCGGCCGATTGGCCATACCAAATTATCATCGGGAAAGTAAATTCTTCCAGATTCTCTAATTGCTTGGGGTAACTCCTGATATTTTCTCGAATATAAATACTCTATCACTTCAGGGCTTATTTTGCTGATAAATTCTAAATCGTTCCAGCCATGATTTATTCCTGCAACCTTAAAAGATACTTGACTCTTATGCCATGAATTATTTCCATATACTTTATAACATTCTCCGTTCCAGAATAAACCTGTCGCATTTTCATAAAAGAATAAATTTCCGTCGGATACCTGAACCGCATGACAAAAAAATTCGCCATGGCGTTCTAGCATATTTGCTGCAATCTTTCCTAATTTTTGATCTAATCTTCCTTCAAGATGCGCAATTATTAAGCCCATGGCTTCTTGTGGAGTCGGAGCTCTTTCCCAACCACTTTCTTTTAATCTTTTTTCGTGGGAATCGTAATGAAGCATTTTTTTACCCTCTGTTCCCGTAGCAGCTGTAGGTTCAAGAATTAAACTATTGAAACCAGAGTACATTTCAACCATATTCTTTATTATTCCAAGAGTACTTAAAATTATCTCCCCCTCTTCTTTTCCCTAGAAAAAACATACAAATAAAGAATCGGCAAAATTCCTATTGTGTTGAAAATTCCGATGGCAACAAACCATATCGGCGAATTTCTTTTCGCCGCCTTCCACATTCCGAGAAATTTCCAGACCAAATCCCAAATTGCTATGGCGACAAGTAAAGTTATAATCCCTATGCCGAAACTTTCAAGCCAAAATCTGTACATAACGAGGTAAAATCTTTGTTCTTTATAAAATCTCTGAAAATTATTTTATGCGAACTTTTTTTGAATTTTTCCGCAAACCATTTTAAAATAGTCACAAAACTTTAAATAGTTCCAATTTTATTGAAAACTCGGAAAATACAATTTATAGTAATATAAGTTGGTTAAGCATACAACATATTGTATGCAGGTCTTAATTATGAGGTGCCCTTATTGTTCAAATACAACATTCAGAGTTACTGACAAGAGGGACTCGCCGGACAACATAAGGCGGAGACGCGAGTGCTTGAAATGCAAAAAAAGATTCACGACGCACGAAATTGTCGATTCCGGCGACTTTTACATAATAAAAAAAGACAAAACGAGGGAAAAGTTCAGCAGGGAAAAACTCGAGCGCGGAGTCCAAAGAGCGTTTGAGAAACGCCCTGTTTCAAAAGAGGAGATTGACAAAATGATAAACGAAATCGAGGAACAACTGAGGAAAAAGGGGAAAAAAGAAGTCAACAGTTCCATTGTCGGAGAGCTCGTGATGAAAAAATTGAAAAAAATCGACAATGTCGCGTACATAAGATTCGCGTCCGTTTACAGGAATTTTCAGGATGTTGACGATTTTAAAAACGAATTGAAGGAGTTGAAGAAATGACGGAACATGCCCGTCCTGATGACAAGGGAGGCAACGGAATAAGTTTGGAGGGAATGGTTGGTCGTCAGGTATATTCTCATGAAGAAGCGGTTAGAAGATCAATAGAGTATTTTAATGGAGACAGGTTAGCCGGTGAAACCGTGGTAAACAAATATCTTCTCAAAGATTCCAAAGGAAATATTTACGAATCGTCTCCGATAGATATGCACAGAAGATTGGCAAGGGAGTTTGCAAGAATTGAAAGTAAATATCCAAATCCTATGAGCGAGGAAAAAATTTTCTCTTTGCTTGACAAATTTAAATATATTGTTCCTCAAGGAAGTCCCCAATCGGGAATAGGAAATGATTACCAGGTAGTTTCTTTATCAAATTGTTTTGTCATAGGCAACGAGTCCGACTCTTACGGGGGAATAATTAGGACAGATGAAGAGCAGGTTCAATTAATGAAGAGGAGAGGAGGAGTCGGGCAGGATTTGTCTCACCTGCGTCCAAAAAAAAGCGCCGTCGCTAACAGCGCATTGAACTCAACGGGAATGGCCACTTTTATGAATAGATACTCCGAATCGACGCGCGAAGTTGCGCAAGATGGCAGAAGAGGCGCATTGATGTTGAGCGCCGCAATAAGGCACCCCGATGCGGAATATTTCATAGACGCTAAAACGACTCCCGGAAAAGTTACCGGGGCAAATATTTCTGTAAGAATAGACGATGAATTTATGAATGCGGCGATTAAAGACAAAAAATATGTCCAGCAATTTCCTGTAAATTCAGAAAACCCTTCCATAAAAAAAGAGATCAATGCAAGGGACTTGTGGAAAAAAATAGTTCATAACGCGTGGACTTCTGCGGAACCAGGAATTTTATTCTGGGATACGATAATAAGGGAATCCGTTCCGGACAGTTACGCGGACGAAGGATTCAAAACCGTCTCCACAAATCCTTGCGGAGAAATTCCGTTATGCGTTTATGATAGCTGTCGATTGCTCGCAATGAATCTTTACAATTACGTTGATAATCCGTTTACGAAAGATGCCAAATTTAATCACGCTCTTTTCAAAGAACACGCCAGACACGGACAAAGATTAATGGACGATTTAATTGATTTGGAACTTGAAAAAATTGATAAAATAATCGCTAAAATTGATTCCGATCCGGAAGACGAAGACATAAAATACGTGGAAAAAAATTTATGGGAAAAAATAAAGAAAAAAGCGGAACAAGGAAGAAGAACGGGGTTTGGAGTAACGAGCGAGGGAGATATGCTTGCGGCCTTGGGAATGAGGTATGGCAGCGACGAGGCGATTGAATTTTCGGCGAACACCGTTCATAAAACTCTCGCCTTGGAAGCTTACAGATCGTCGGTAAATATGGCGGAGGAGAGAGGAGCTTTTCCAATTTATAATAGTTCAAAAGAAGAAAAAAATCCTTTCATAAATAGAATCAGAGAAGCAGACCCGGAGCTTTATGCGAAAATGACAAAACATGGGAGAAGAAACATCGCCTTGCTTACAATCGCGCCAACCGGCTCCGTAAGCATTGAGACGCAAACAACTTCCGGACTTGAAAATGCGTTTTCCGTTGCTTATATGAGAAAAAGAAAAATAAATCCCAACGACAAAAACGTCAGAGTCGATTCCGTTGACGGAGTTGGCGACTCGTGGCAGCATTATTCAGTTTTGCATCACAAGTTTGTAACTTGGATGGAAATCAACGGATATGACGTTGAAGAAGTTAAAAGAATTGCAGATCAGAGTTTCCAAGAAATTCCGGAAAGAAGACAAAGAATGCAAGAACTGGAGCAGATAATTCAAAAATCTCCTTATCATAACGCAACAGCAAAAGATGTCGATTGGGTAAGCAAAATAAAATTACAGGGAGCGGTTCAAAAATGGGTTGACCATTCAATAAGCGTGACCGTTAATTTGCCGGAAGACATTCCCGAAGAAATGGTTGGAAAGGTCTATGAAGAGGCCTGGAGAGAAGGATGCAAAGGCGTTACAGTTTACCGAGCAGGTTCAAGGGATGGAGTTTTAATTTCAAATGACAACGGAAAAAAAGAAATTGGTAGAAAAGAGTTGAGCGATTTAGTCATGGGAGTAATAAATCGGAAGAGACCGGATAATATTCAGGGAAGACCGGAAGAAGTAATAACACCTTATGAGAATAGTGTCTTTGTAACATTAAACTGGGAGAAAGATGAAAAGGGAAATATCGTCGCGCCTTATGAATCTTTTGTGGCGATTGGAAAGGCAGGGGAGGATTTGCCTGCAATTGCGGAAGGATACGGAAGACTTACCTCTCTTGCTTTGAAAGCAGGGGTCACTGTTGAAAAAATAATTTCGCAATTAAGAGGAATAGGTGGAGCAAGTCAAAAAGGATTTGGAGAAAATAAAGTAACTTCTTTGCCTGATGCAATTGCAAAGGGGTTTGAGACCATCTTGGAAAAAGAAAGAAGATATGGCAATCTAAAGAGCGACGGAAATTCAAATAACGGGATTAAAGCAAGCGGAAATTTCTGCCCAGAAGGACATCCTACGATTTTTGAAGAGGGTTGCGAAAAATGCCCGACTTGCGGATTTTCAAAATGCTAATTTATTCTTATGAAACTTCCCCATTTTTATTCCGATGAAAAAGACGCTGAAATTTTGCAAAAAGCGTTAAGCAACATTCCTCATAAAAATATTGAAGGATTGGCGACGGTTTCCCGTCAAAAAAATGGGATTGTAATAAAATTAAGAATTAAATGCGGGCAGGATATTGAGAAAATTATCCCGGAAAGTTATAATATTATTCGTAGAGATTGTGAAGGAATATTTTTTGAATCCGGCGAGTTTAAGTATCTCTGTTTTCACAGCGGAGTATAATTTTCATAACACAAATTCTTATAAATAATCTTTTTTTCAATAAGTTATGTTTCTTCCGGACCACGAAATAAAAAAGAGAATAGCGAGCGGAGAAATAAAAATTTCCCCTTATGAGGAAAAAAATATTCAGCCGGCGTCGCTGGATTTGCGTTTGGGTTCCGAATTTCTGAGAATAGAGCACCACGAAACTTCGGGCGTGATAAATCTTACGGAAAAGCCGAAATACAAGAGAATAAAAAAAGACGAAGTTATAATACCGCCGGGGCATTTTGTTTTGGGAACGACTCTTGAAAAGATTTCCATCCCGGACAATATTGTTGCGCATATTGAAGGAAGAAGTTCAATAGGAAGAAGAGGATTGTTCATTCAAAACGCCGGATGGGTCGACCCAGGATTCAACGGAAATATAACCCTTGAACTTTACAATGCAGACAGCTTGCCGATAAAACTCCAATCCGGAACGAGAATATGCCAGATAGTTTTCGGATTGATGAGCAGCAGGTCGGAAAATCCTTATCGCGGAAAGTATCTCGGGCAAGAGGGGGTTACGGGAAGTAAATCTTATCTGGATAAAAAATGACAATTGAAATAAAAGTAAAAAAAATTCGTCCTGACGCGATAATTCCTGAATACGCTCATCCCGACGATGCAGGGATGGATTTGCGCTCAATGGAAGATTATACTTTAAAACCGTCGGAGAGAAAGGTCTTCGGAATAGGATTGGAGTTTGAAATTCCAAAAGGATATGTCTGTCTGATTTGGGATAGAAGCGGAATGGCGGGCAAAGGAATAAAAACGATGGGGGGAGTTATTGATTGCCATTATCGCGGAGAATATAAAGTTATTCTGCTAAATACCGCTTTGGAAAATTACGAAGTGAAAAAAGGCGACAAAATCGCGCAATTATTGATTCAACCGGTTGAAACCGCCGAAATTTTTGAGGTTGAAGAATTAAGTGAGACCGCGCGAGGCGAAGGCGGTTTCGGAAGCACGGGAAGATAATTTTATAAATCCTCATTATAAGTAAAAACATGAGCAAAGTAAAGGATAGCGGATACTACGGATACAAGGATGATGTAATGGAATTAAAAAGTCAATTGGCTCAAAGGAGAAAGCCCGTTCTTGAAAAAAGAGTTACGGAATTTAAAAATATCTGTCAAGTTTTGAAGTTAAGAGATGAGGAAATAGCACAAGTGCTTGGTTTCTATTCAGAACAATATTATGATTATGGCGGACCGGATCAAATTCTAAGAGGAGATTATAATCCTCGCGGAGAAGCGAGAGAACGTATAGATAATTTTATTCAAATAAATGTCAGAATTTCTAAAATTTTTAATGATACTGCAACAAGAATAGCGTATTTGAACAGCGAGCAACCTGAATTCAACGGCAAATCCGTGTTGCATATGCTTAAAGAAGGACATATTGAAATGATTGAAGCGGCGGATTTTGTTTCCGCCTTGCAGGAATCCAATCAATAATTTTATAAATTCTGTTTTTGAGTTATTTTGATGAAAAACGAAACCGTTCCAGAAATAAGCAAAAAAGAATTCAACAGCGAGATAAAATCGGGATTTGTTTTGGTTGATTTCTACGCCGATTGGTGCATGCCGTGCGTGATGATGTCGCCGATTCTCGACGGACTTGCGCAAAAATTCAACGGAAAAGTGAAATTCATCAAGATAAACATTGACGACGCTCAGGAATTGGCGCAAAAATTCAACATTGTCTCGATTCCGAACTTTATCTTGTTCAAAGACGGAAAACAAGTCGCGCAATTCATAGGCGCGGTTTCAGAGGAAGAGTTTGAAAAGCGGTTGGGGAAGTTTGTTTAAAATTATATTTTTCAGAGAATAAATGTTTATAACCTTGATAATAAATTTTTATTCTTAACCATTTTATTTGTATAAAGAATGTAATAGAATAATGTTCCAGCTGTAAAAGTTCCAAAATAATAAAATGTCAAATTTCTTGCCATAAGATTATCCTTACATAAATATCTCAATCCTACACCGGCAAGAGCAGAGATAATTCCCAAACCTAAGCTAACTTTTCTCTTAAAATTATACCTTTTAACTTTTTCTTCCGCCGGAGCTTCTTTTTCATCAATAATTTTTAATTGACTCTCAACTATAGTTTCTAAAATTTTATCTTTAATCGTATACTTCTAGGTTTTCAAATACTTTTTAAACGTATCTTTTCTTTTGATAATTGCAAGTAAATCGGCTCCGTAGCTCAGCCTGGCAGAGCACTGGACTTTTAATCCAGGTGTCGTGGGTTCAAATCCCATCGGGGCCATGGTTTCAAACTTGTTTGAAAACATTGAGGAAAATAAAATTTTCCGATATTTCAAATTGAGTAGAGCGAAATTGCATTGTATGAATTACGATTTGAATTCAAATCCCGAGCGGTTTTGTTTGAAATTATTGCAAAGCGAAAAATAAAAAATCCAAGCGGGGCTGCGAGCAATCGGGGCCATTTAACTCTTTTGAATAATTAGGAAAAGTTTAAATATCTTAAATGTATGCCAAGTGTATATTAAATGCATTTTAAGACACATATGGAAAATTCAACCATTTCAGCAAGAGTAGAATTGGGGGATTATGCCAACAGAGTTCTCGGCATTATCAAAATAAAATATGGGCTGAAAGACAAGTCAGAAGCCCTGAATAAATTTATTGAACTTTATGGGCAGGATATCCTTGAGAAAAGGGCAACAGAAGAATATGTAAAAAAGATCATCACTATGTCTAATAACCATTTCAAAAAATACGGCTATAAAAAGATGAGCTTGCGGGAGCTTGATAAACTTTCCGGAGTTTAAATGTTTGATTTTAACATTACTGACGAGCTCAAATTAATAATAGAAAAATTAGCGAAAAAAGACAGGAAAAGAACAGAGATAATTGATAAAAAAATAAGGCAGATAATAAATTCCGATTCTGCATCAATTCATCATTATAAAAATTTAAGGCACGATTTAAAAGAATTTAAAGCGGTTCACATAGATTCAAGTTTTGTTCTTATTTTTAAAGTTGATCTAAAAAGAAATTTTATTCTGTTTGTTGATTTTGATCATCACGATAAAATTTATAAGAAAAGATACCAATTGTAGATAGAGAAAGTTTATAGTTCATCCTGTGTTTAAAAAATGTTTTATTGACAAGAAAATGAAAAAATAATTGGATTGGTAGGACCGATTTCGGCTGGAAAAAACACGTCGGCGGAATATATCCGGGAGATTGGGGATTCCTTTTTATACAATAAGCGACGCGCTCAAAGAAATTGCCGTTTCCGGAAACCTTCCTCCGACAAGGGACAATTTGATAGTTCTGGGAAATGAATTGGCGACGGAAAAAGGCGGAGAATATCCTTCTAGAGAAATTCTCGATAAGATTAGATACGTCGGAATAATCTCCGGGATGAGGCAGCTTGGACAGATACAATACTTTAAGGAAAATTCAAATCTCGCGCTTATTTCAATAGACGCTTTCCCAAAGGTCAGATTTGAAAGAGCCAAACAAAGAAAAGGAGTTGCAGAAGCGGATAATCTCGAGGACTTTGTCAGAAAAGAAATTGAAGAAAATTCCGGCGACAACGTTCAGCGATTATTTGAATGCATGAAACTTTCCGATTACAATGTGAAAAATAATTCTGCAAAAAGAGCTCGGAAGAACTCAGAAAATTTTATCCCTATTATTTCGGCAGGAAAAAGAATTAATTTTCCGGCATTTTTTTAAAATTCTCAGATTAAACAATGGAAATTGTATATTTCAATACAGCAATCCTTAAATAGAATTGCTTTATCTTAAAATAATGATTAGGCGAGAGCAATATAACATAAATCCGACAAATTTATACAGAATAAGCCCCGGCGACGAACCAATGAGACCTCAAGATGATCCGGGTATTGGAATTGAGTTTAGACCGCCGAGAGTAACATATAACGAGGTTACAAATTTTCTTAACGTAAAAAGCATGATTAGTAATGGTGTAATCTCTCCAACAGCACCCTATGCTGGAAATTACGCTCAAATTGAATTGCCGGAATTTGTTAAAATGTTAAGAGAAATGATTTATGACCCTGAAAATAATGTATCTCTTGAAGCAGCTGTAGGAAGTTCTGAAAGGTTTGATAAAATTGTCGCCAAAGCGAAATATGATGATGGACAACGCAGAATAGCCCACCTATTTCCTGAGGAAGATTTTTGGGACGATGTTTTTACTTCCGACACCGCTTTCGGCGGCGATCCGGATTATTAAGAATTAATCTTTCCCGTACTTCTCCAAAACCCTTATTATTCTTTTCAAGCCGTCGATATGTTCTTCAAGATATTTTTTCAGGAGCTTATTTGAATCGCCGGAATTTTCAAGGAAATGAATCGCTTTTTTCAGCGTCTTCCCGTTTGCGTAGAGCATCGGAAAAAGATTTTCAAAAAAAGCCATTGCGTAATGCCTGTCGCGCTTTTCAAAAACGGTCTTGACGTCGCTAAAAAACAAATCCATGTATTCTTCCAACCCTTCTTTTTGAATTCTCCAATAAAATCCCTTCATTGCCTCACGAATGTAATCCAAGCTTTTTCCTTCGCCGGAAACGTAAATTCCCCAAAATCTTTTTTTGTTTTTTATGTTTGACGCTTCTGCAACCGCCGCGTTTTTTTGCCCCCTGTCGCTTTTGTCCCGGCTCCTCTCGATTTCCAGCAATTCGTCCGCTTTTTCATGCCCCCTGGCATGGAATCTTGCGATAACGCTCCATCTCTTGTCGTCGTCAAATTCAAAATCATCGAAGACGATTTTATTTTCAAGTATGTGAATCATCTTTTCAAATTTCTCCTCGCCGATTCCAATGCTTGCAAACGCGAGCATGTTGAACCATTCGCTTTTTCTTTCCGAATCGATTTTGGATTCGAGCATCTTGAATGAAATTTCAAAAAACTTGTCGCAATATATTTTGAAATCATTTTCATTGATGAAAAAATTCAAAATGTTTTTGACGCGGAGAAACATTCGCTCAAGCGAAAGAAGATTTTTTTCTTCGGAAGCGTTTTTCAAGACCAATTCCAAAAAATCTTTCGGATTGAACTCCGCGTCGCGGACCATTTGCCACAGGCATCCGTAAATCATCTGCCTTGTCAGCAAATCTTTTATTTTTCCTAAATTATCAAGAATGTATTTCAAAGAATCGGCATCGAATTTGTCTTTTGTGTAATCCCAGTCGCCGTAATTCAGAAATGCAAATTTGAAATTTTTTCCGTTCATTTCAATGTCCTTTATTTCTGTTTTTTTCCCTTCGTAAAAAACCTCTTTTACAAATTCCGGTTTTGCCTCCGAATTGTTCTCTGAAAAAAGCGCGATTTTTGTTTTGTGCTTTCTCAACAAATCGTTTTCCATCGAAGGATGTTGAATTATCGCAAAATTTTTAATTTTGCCGTCCGAAAATTCAATTTCAGAGGATATGGAATTTATTCCGGTTGTTTTTATCCAGTCATCAAACCATTCGCTTAAATTTTTCCCGCACGCTTCTTCGAGACATTCAAGAAAATCCGCCAACTCCGTGTTTTTCCAAGCGTATTTTTTGAAATAATTTCTCATGCCGTTTCTGAAATTTTCCTCGCCTATGTAGAACATTAATTGCTTTATGACACTCGCGCCTTTTGCGTAGCTGATTCCGTCGAAGTTGCTGAATGCGGCGTCGGTGTCTTCCGCATTGGCCGCAATCGGATGCGTTGTCGGCAGTTGGTCCTGGTAATAAGCCCACGCCTTTCTCGCGTAAAAGTCCTCCCACGAGTCCTTGAATTCCGTCGCTTTGAACATTGAAAAATATCCCATGAAATCCGCGAAACTTTCATTAAGCCACAAATCATCCCACCATTTCATCGTCACCAAGTCGCCGAACCACATGTGCGCCATTTCATGCAAAAGCGTCACCGCAATTCTCGCTTTGTCATTTCTCGTCGGCGCATGTCTCACAAGCAAATGCTCGGAAAACGTCACGGCTCCGGGATTTTCCATCGCGCCGGAATTGAATTCCGGAACAAAAATTTGGTCGTATTTTGAAAAAGGATATTTGCAGTCAAAAAAATCAGAATAAAACTTCAGGCCTTTCTTTGTGAGTTCAAACATTTCCTTTTCGCGAACGTATTTTTTCATCGACTTTCTGAAATAAATTTTCATCTTGATTCCGTCGCAAGAATCCTCGAAACATTCGTAATTTCCCGCGCTTATGTGAAAAAGATATGTGCTGATTTTTTTTGTTTTGGAAAAAACGACAATTTTATTTTCTCCGCTTGTTTTTTCCTCGCCCTTTTCATTTGAAATCGCCGTCCACTTTTTCGGAATTTCAACGCTTAATTTCAGCGTTGCTTTTATGTCCGGCTGGTCAAAGCACGGAAACATTCTGTGCGCGTCGTAGGGTTCGAAGTTGCTGTAAATGTATTCGCCTCCGTCTTCAACATCGGTGAATTTGTGCAACCCGTCTCCCGTATGGTTGTAATCGGCGCGGTATTCTATTTCAATTAAATTCTCCTTTTCATTTTCAAGCCCTTCGCCGAATTTTATCGTGAAATCGCCTTTTTCATATCCTGCTTCTTTTCCGTTTACAAGAACGCTTTTCACGTCGCTTATGCTTTCGAGAACAACGCCTTGCTTTTTGTCTTTCAGGAAAAAACTTATCCTGCATTTGCCTGAATATTTGTCCTTTTTCGGCTCAAAATTCAAAAAAAGCTCGTATTTCACATTGTCAACCTGCTCTTTTCGCGATTCGGCGAACGTCTTTAGAAGAACATCTGTTTTTCCGGGCATGAAAATAATTAATCCGGATGGTTATAAAAGTTTGTTGCGCTTTTTTTCGCGCAAAACCGGACAAAACGCAAGCTTTTTAAACTAATTTTTAGTTTCATTTATTATCGTCCAGTTGCTAAAATAAATCACAAACTTTTTAAAGCGCTTTCCAACAAACAATGCACATTCTTCAACCAAAACATTCAAAGATGAGCGAAAAAGAGACGGGAGAATTATTTGAAAAACTTAACATTTCAAAATCGCAGCTTCCCAAGATATTGCTGAGCGACGCCGCCCTGCCGGAGAGCTGCGCCGTCGGAGACATTATCAAAATAGAAAGAATAAACAGCGACGGGAAAGCCGCGGTTTATTACAGAGTCGTCGTGTGAAATGTTTTTTGAAATTTTACCGCAATAAAAACGAAACGTAAAAATGCAAGACAAACACCTTATAGTAAAAAAATACCTTGAAGAGCACTCGCTTGTCGAGTCAAACGTCATTTCTTTCAATAATTTTATCGACAAGAGAATGCAGGAAATCGTGAACGAAATTTCCGAGACGATTGTCAATGACGAATTTGAAATAGTCCTCGGGAAAATAAAAGTCGGAAAACCGAATGTCATAGAATCCGACGGAAGCTCTTCTTTGGTGATGCCGTACGAAGCGCGATTGAGAAACCTCACTTATTCCGCGCCGATAACTCTCGAATTGACAATAAAAAAAGACGGGCAGATTGATTCCGACGACGTTGAAATCGGAAGAATTCCGATAATGATCGGAAGCAACAGATGCAATACCTACGAATTCTCAAAAAACGATTTGATAAAAAATTACAACGATCCAAATGATCCGGGGGGATATTTCATAATCAACGGAAACGAAAGGGTTATGATAATGTCCGAAGACCTTGCTGAGAACCAGCCGTTCATAGAGGAAAACTCGAAAAAAAATCTTCATTTGAGAATATTCTCGTCAAAAGGGACTTACAGGATTCCGACGACAATCTCGGAAAACAAGGATGGAATTCTCGAGGTTTCCTTTTCAAGATTTCGCGATTTGCCCGCGATTGTTCTTTTGAAAACTCTCGGGATGACGAAAGAGGCGGACATTGCAAAGCTCATAGGAAAAGAAACAGACAGCGTCATTGTCAATCTTTATGAATTCGTGAATCTCAGCACGCCCGAAGACGCGATGCTTAACATCGCCGAAAAAGCGTCGCTGCAAGGAACAAAAAAAGAAATTCTTGACAGGGTTAAAAGCAGGATTGACTCTTATTTGTTTCCGCACATAGGGCAGAAAAAAGAAGACAGGATGAAAAAAGCGGTGACTTTGTGCAAATTGATAAAGCAGTTTCTCACGGCAAAGGAAAATCCCGAATTGAAAACCGACAAAGACCATTACGCAAACAAACGTGTCCGCCTGTCCGGCGATTTACTTGCAAGCTTGTTCAGGGTGAACCTCGGCGTTTTGATAAGAGACATACAATATTCCCTGCAAAAATCCTCAAAAAGAAAAAAATTATTCTCAATAAGGACTATTGCAAAATCGACTTTGTTTTCCCACCGCGTCGAGTCGGCGATAGCGACGGGAAGTTGGACCGGAGAAAGGTCGGGAGTTACGCAAAACATGGACAAGACAAACTATCTCGCGATAATTTCGCAACTGCAAAGGGTTTCATCCATGCTTCCTTCGGATCAGGAAAATTTCCCCGCGAGAACATTGCATCCGACTCATTACGGAAAATTCTGCCCGATTGAAACGCCCGAGGGAACTGAAATCGGATTGAGAAAAAATCTCGCGATTTTGTGCAAAATATCGACTCGAGTTGAGTTGGACGAGGAGAAATTCATAAAAAATCTTGAATCGGAGGGAATGGAAAAGGACGGCGTTTCGGGAAGCGATGTTTTCTTCAACGGAAGATTTATCGGAAGCACGAACAATTCCGGGGAATTTGCGAAAAAAATCCGCGAGAAAAGAAGAAATGGCGAGCTCCCTCTTCAATTAAATGTAAGATATGACAAAGGATTCAACATGATATTGATTTCAAGCGAACCGGGAAGGGCGTTAAGACCTTTGATAATCGTCGACAACGGAATTCCGAGGATAACGAAAGACCATTTGATAAAATTGCAGCAAAACGAAATAAAATGGATTGACTTGATAAAACAAAAGGCGATAGAATATCTTGACACTTCTGAAGAGGAAAACGCGCTCGTCGCATTGTATGAGCATGAACTTACTCCGGAACATACGCATCTTGAAGTTGATCCCATGGATTTGCTCGGCGTCGTCACGTCTCTTGTTCCTTACGGAAATCACGACCAAAGCTCGCGTCTGAACAGAGGAAGCAAGACGCAAAAGCAGGCGCTTGGAATGTATGCGACAAATTATCTTGTCCGGCTTGATACCGACGTTTCTGTTCTTCAATATCCGCAAAAGCCGATTGTAAGAAGTTTTGTTTACGACACGCTGAACACTTATCCTGCAGGGCAGAATTTAATCGTCGCGATAATGACTCATGAGGGATACAACATGGAAGACGCCCTTGTATTGAACAAGGGAAGCGTAGACAGAGGTGTCGGGAGAAGCTACTACTTCAGGCCGCATTCTGCTGTTGAAATGCATTATGCCGGAAGCTTGAGAGACGAAATATTGATTCCAAGCAAAGACACGTCGGGATACAAAACGGAGGAAAGCTACAGATTTTTGGACGATGACGGGATCGTCTCTCCGGAAGCGGAAATCAACGAGGGAGAGGTTCTGATAGGAAAAGTCGCGCCTCCAAAATTCCTCTCTGAAGCGAGGGAAATTTCAATCAAGACAAAAAAAGAATCTTCCGTCACAATGAGACAGGAAGAGCACGGAACAGTCGAGGGCGTCTTTATAACTCAGGACGAAGAGGGAAACAAGGTCGTTCAGGTAAAAACAAGGGACATGAGAATTCCGGAATTGGGCGACAAATTCGCGACATCCCACGGACAGAAAGGAGTTATCGGCGCAATCGTCTCTGAAAATGACGTTCCGTTCACGTCAAGGGGAATGAAGCCGGATGTTGTTTTCAATCCTCACGGGCTTCCAAGCAGAATGACTGTCGGATATTTGCTTGAGCTTCTTGCGGGAAAAGTCGGCTCTCTTAGAGGAGAAACGGTCGACGGAACTCCGTTCTCCGGAGAAAGCAAAAAGGATTTGGAAAACCAGCTTGCAAATCTCGGATTCAGATACGACGGAAAAGAAACAATGTACAATCCCGTGACGGGAAAACGCCTTGTTGCAAAAATTTTCATCGGAAGCTTGTATTACTTGAAATTGAAATACATGGTTGCAAACAAAATCCACGGAAGGGCGTCCGGAAAAATCGCGTTGCTTACGCGACAACCGATTGAGGGAAAATCAAGAGGCGGCGCCCTGCGGCTGGGAGAAATGGAGCAACAAGCATTGGTTGCGCACGGAGCGTCGCTGTTGCTGAAGGAAAGATATGATTCGGACAAGGTGGCTCTGCACATTTGCGAAAAATGCGGCGCGATTGCCGTCGAAGATAACATAAGGGGAAAAATTTACTGTCCTCTTTGCAACTCCGAGGATACGGAGCCGGTCGAAATTTCATACGCGTTCAAGCTTTTGCTCGAAGAACTTCAGGGATTGCACATTCAAACTAAATTCAAGTTGAAGAACAAATATGAGTGAATTAAATTTTTACGAAGTTGAAGGAAATTTTCTTGGCGCAGACGGAACAGACATAAAAGCAATTAACATTTATGAAACCGAAACTCCCAGACAGGCAATTAGAATTGCAAGTTGGAGAGATGGATTAAACCTTGATGCAAAAGTTTCAATGAGAAAAATAAAATTAAATGAAGATAGAATAAGTTCACAAAATTAAAATGCAAAACATTATTAGAAAAAAAGTCGACGAAATAAAATTCGCTTTGCTCAGTCCGGAACAGATTAAAAAAATCTCGTGCGCGAAAATCGTGACGCCGGAATTGTACGACATTGACGGATATCCTGTCGACGGCGGTTTGATGGATTTGCGTCTTGGAGCGATAGACCCCGGAGTAAGATGCAGAACCTGCGGAGGGCGTTTGAAAGAATGTCTTGGTCACCCGGGAAGAATAGAACTTGCAAGGGCGATTTTCCATTTGAAATACATTCCGATAATTGAAACCGGTTTGAGATGCTTTTGCCACGAATGCGGAAAGCTTCTTCTCTCTGACGCGGACTTGAAAAAATATTCCGCAAGCGAAAGGGCGAAAAAAGCGAAAGACGCGAAAAGATGCCCCCATTGCAACGCCGCCCACGAGAAAGTCAAGCTGGAAAAGCCGACAAGTTTTTATATAGGAAAAAAACGCCTTTTCCCGACGGCAGTCAGAGAAATTCTTGTTAACATAAAAGACGAGGAATTGAAAAAAATAGGAATCGATCCGGAGAGCTGCAGACCCGAGTGGGCTGTTTTGACGTTCCTTCTCGTTCCTTCCGTGACAATAAGACCGAGCATAATTCTCGAATCCGGAGAGAGAAGTGAAGATGATTTGACTCACAAACTCTCGGACATAATAAGGGCAAACCAGCGACTCTGGGAAAATTTGAACGCTGGAGCGCCTGAAGTTATCATCGAGGATTTGTGGGATTTGCTTCAATTTCATATAACCACTTTTTTCGACAACAGCGTCTCCAAAATTCCTCCCGCAAGACATCGAAGCGGACAGCCGCTGAAAACAATAACCGAAAGGATAAAGGGGAAAGAGGGAAGAATAAGAAAAAACCTCGCCGGAAAAAGAGTCAACTATTCCGGAAGAACCGTAATCTCGCCGGATCCTTCAATGGAATTGAACGAAGTCGGAATTCCATTTGAAATCGCGAAAATCGTCACCGTCGCGGAAACAGTCAACGATTCAAACATGGATTATTTGAAAAAGTTGATTGAAAACGGCGAAAAATATCCGGGCGCGAATTATGTCATTCGCCCCGACGGAAAAAAGAAGAAAATAACTCCGGAATTGAAAGAGGAAATAATGAATGAAATCTCTCCGGAATACAAAGTTGAAAGGCACTTGCAAAACGGCGACATTGTCTTGTTCAACAGACATCCTTCGCTGCACAAAATGAGCTTGATGGCGCATGTCGTAAAAATCCTTCCGGGAAGAACTTTCCGTTTGCATCCCGGAACCGCATTCCCTTACAACGCGGACTTCGACGGGGATGAGATGAACATACACTCTCCGCAAACCGAAGAGGCGAGGGCCGAGGCGAAAATACTTCTCGATGTGAAAAAAAATTTAATGTCTCCGAAAAACAACACGAACTTTCTCGGCTGTTCGCAGGACGCGATAACTGGAAATTATCTTCTCGGAACTTCCGAATTTTCCGCGGATTACGCAAATCAACTTCTTTACAAAACGGGAATAATAAAGCCGGTCTCAAAGAAAAACATTTCCGGATTTGAGTTGTTCTCAAACATTCTTCCGAAAATAAATTTCTCAAACGGTTCCGTGAAAATACAGGACGGGGAAATTTTAAAGGGAAAAATAGACAAGACGCTGTTCGGGCAGGAAGACGGCGAATTGATAAGGGAATTGGACAAAGAAATCGGAAGGGACGAAACGGTGAAGACGATAAAGCGCGCGTTCGACTTG
Source organism: Candidatus Pacearchaeota archaeon (assembly GCA_016204145.1). Classification (GTDB taxonomy): domain Archaea; phylum Nanobdellota; class Nanobdellia; order Pacearchaeales; family GW2011-AR1; genus JACQLK01. Next base: position 47,544 of record JACQLK010000010.1, read on the forward strand.
GGAATAAATTACCTGACAGACAGGGGAATAACAATTTCCCTGGAGGATTTGAATTTGAGCAGGAATCCGATTGCGCAGGGCGAAGAAATAATAAAAAAAGCCGAGAAGAGAACGGAAGAACTTATTGAGCTGTACAACAAGGAGGACTTTGAAATAATTCCCGGAAAAACAAAAGAAGACACGAGGGAAATAAAGATCCTGCAGGTGTTGAACGAAGTAAGAACAAAAGTCGGGGAAATCGTAAAGCAGGAATTTCCTTCGGATAATCCGGTGAATCACATGATAATTTCAGGAGGCGGAGGAAACATTCTCAACATCACTCAGATTGCGTGTTGCGTCGGACAACAGGCGTTGTGGGGAAAAAGAATTGAAATAGGGTACAATCACAGAACGCTTTCATTTTTCAGAAAAGGGGAATTGTCTCCGGCGTCGAGAGGATTCATAAAAAGCTCTTTCATGCGCGGTCTCAGACCCGATGAATTTTTCTTCGGCGCCATCACGGGAAGGGATTCCCTTATGGATACCGCTCTTAGAACTCCGAAATCCGGATATTTATATCGGCGTTTGGCAAGCGCGCTTCAGGATTTGAAAGTTGAATACGACGGAACGGTGAGGGACAGCAACAATAGTATCATACAATACAAATACGGCTCCGACGGCATTGACGTTTCAAAATTGCACTTGAACGGAAAAATAGAGTCAGGAGAAGCGATAGGAATCGTCACCGCGCAGTCGTTCGGAGAGCCGTCGACGCAGATGGCGCTGAACGTTTTCCACTTTGCCGGCGTTCAGGAAATGCAGATTACCGCGGGTCTTCCTCGATTGATTGAAATTTTCGACGCAAGAAAAAAACCCTCGTCTCCGAAAATGGAAATATATTTGTCAAGGGACTATAACAATGAAAAAGAAGCGAGGGCGTTCGCGGAAAAAGTCAAGGAAGTGAAAGTCGCGGAAATCGCGTCCGAGATAAATGTAAATTTCAACGACAAAAACATTGATATAAAAATCGACAAAGAAAAGTTGAGGCATGCGCATATCGGAATAAAGACGGTTGTCGAGCGCTTGAACGAAGCGGGATACAAATCAAGGGAAAAAAGCGAATCGGTTGCGATAAGCGCTCCCGAATTGGGATTCAAAGAATTGTACAAATTGAAAGAAAAAATAAAAAAAGAAATAATCTCCGGAGTGAAGGGAATAAGCCAGGTCCTGATTGTAAAAAGGGACAAGGATTACGTCGTCACGACTCTCGGAACAAACATGAAAAAAATAATAACTTTAAAAGAAGTTGAAAAAAACAAAACAATTTCAAACGACTTCCATGAAATCGCCGGAATTTTCGGAATCGAAGCCGGAAGGCAATTGGTAATAGATGAAATCAATCGCGTTTTAAGCACGCAGGGGCTTGACATAAACATAAGGCATCTCGAGCTTGTCGCCGACGCAATGACAAACACCGGAGATGTGAAGGGAATAACAAGAATGGGAATCATCGCGCAAAAATCCTCGATACTTGCAAAAGCGACATTTGAAACGCCCGTGAAGCAATTTGTGAACGCGTCTGTAAAGGGAAGCAAGGACAAATTAACGAGCGTCGTCGAGAATATAATTCTAAACCAACCGGTTCCCGTCGGGACAGGGCTTCCGGGATTGCTTGTTAAAGTTGTCGGTCCGATGTCAAAGAAAGACAAGGACATGAAAACCGCGAAGAAAGAAATTGTGGAAAAAGTGAATGAATAAATATTTGCAAGTTCCAATAATAAAAAGAGAAAAACAAATAGTTTTATAAATTTTCTTTTTCACGAACTTGTGAGGGAAACATGAAAATTTATTTTTTAAATTTTCTTTTTACTGAATGTATGGGGGAAACAAATTTACAAGAATGATTAACACGATAAACATGCAGGACATGAGATATTTGAATCTCTTCGGAAAAATAACCCAAGTGAACACGAGGCACTGTTTCAAATACAACGAATTCATATTTTTCTCGGTTCCGAAAGAGTTTGTTTCAAAAGCGATAGGCGAAAACGGAAAAAATGTGAGAAAAATGAGCGAGATACTCGGCAGAAAAATTCGCGTTATTTCGGCGCCGGAAAGCGTTCTCGGCGCGAGAAAATTCGTCGCTGAAATAATAAGCCCCGTGACATTCAAGGATTTTGAAATAAAAGGCAACGAAATAACAATCACGGCGGGAATGCAAAGCAAAGCCGCGCTTCTTGGAAGAAACAAAAGGCGGCTTTATGAGATGCAGAAAATCGCAAGCGATTTTTTCGGGAAGGAATTGAGGATTATTTGAATATAAGGATTTAGCTCGATTATCCTAAATCAGATAAAATATCCCCGTTAATTCTCGGTTGAATGAAAATATTAATGTAGTGAACAATCATATAGCATCAGAAAAAAATGAAAAAGTTGAACAGACGGAACGGTTCCGCGATGATTTTTTGAAAAATATTAACATGCAATCCAAACTTAAACATTATCGGTATTGTTTTTTAGATTAACCTTTTTCTATTGGCGCGAGTGGCAGGGGATTTTTTGGAATGGCGCGATAAATTTTTTGGATTAAACTTTTCTTTAAAGAAGAAACTTGACGTAATCGGTTTCTGAGTCATTAATAAGCGAAATAACGGTTACGAATTTTAATTGTAAATTTCATTATCCCTCCTCCGGCTCATCCTTGTAATCCAAATAATCTTTCGGATTTTCTTCTGAGTTGTTCTGATTGCCTGAATCATTATCCGGATTGTTTGAAAAATCGCTTTGATTTCCGGAATAACTGTTTTGACCGTTTGAAGAATTATTCTGCGCGTTGAAATAATCTCCTTGAGGATTCATTTCCGCTTCTTTTCTTTCTTTGTATATTCTGCTGATGAGAAGCGCCACGATAAGAATTATATTTATTAAAATTGCAATGAGAAGATAATATATTAAATTTGAAAGGGAAATTTTCTTCGGAGGAAGAACTTCGAAATGCGCGCTCGACGTCGCGACGCCGTTGGAATAAATAACTTCTACTCCGACAATGTATTTTCCGGAAGGAAGAATTCCGGTGTCAAAGTCCCTATTGAAATCAATTTGCTTGTCGACAAGAAGCGTCTCGCTTTTCGTCAGATAAATCTTGTTGTTGTAATCCTTTATCACATAATTCAACGTGACATCCAAGCGCGAACTTTCGCCTAACGGAATAAGGGTTATCTGCGTCTTCAACGTTTCCCCCTGACTGACAAGATAATCCGGATTAAGAACAATTATATTGGAATCAAACAATAAAAGTTTTGTTCTTATGCTTATGGAAACCGGAATTTCCTTGCTGCCGACAAAGATTTTTCCGGTGAAAATTCCGGTTTGATTCAAGGCGACAAAAATAACATTAAAGGTTTTTGTTTCAAGCGGCTCCAATGAAAGATTTGTGCTCCCGAGAATTATAAAATTGTCGAGTCCGGTCTGCCTTATGCTCAAGCGGGTTTGCGCGTTTCTCAAATTCTTTACCGTCACGGCTTTTTGCGCGTTTGTGTTTACCGCAAGCTCTATGTCGAATTCAGACGGAGAAACCTCGTAATTTTTAACAACAACCGCACCGCCTCCCGAAGCTCCTCCACCGGAAGGGGTTGTTGTGGTTGTTTCGGGAATGTCTCCGAAGAGCGTTCCCTCTGAAAACGGTCCAGGATTTAAAGCGCCTCCCGCGGAAGCGTCTAAGGAGATAGTATCATATCCCGTCAAAGAAAAAAACCCGAAGAAATCTACTGTTGCAACTGTTAATATCAAAAAAATATAGACCCACTTCATCCGTTAACATAAAATCGCAACTCTTTAAAGTTTTGTGGGATTTAAAGAAATATTTATAAATCATTTTCAGCATCCCTTTTCATGGTCAAAATTAAAATAAATTTTGTCGATGTATTTTCAGGAGGAAATCCATGGGATTAAAAAATGCCTTGAAATTCAGGAAAGACAGGAAGAAATTCAGATGGAAAGATCACAAATACAAGGCGAAGACGTTGGATTTGTACGCGAAGGCGGATCCTCTCGAGGGAAAAAATCAGGCAAAGGGAATTGTGCTGCAAAAAGTTCAGAAAGAGGCGAAACAGCCGAACTCGGCGATGAGAAAATGCTGCAAAGTCCAGCTGACAAAAAACGGCAAAACCGTGACTGCGTTCATTCCGGGAAATCTCGCGCAAAGATTCATCGACGAGCATGATGAGGTCATGATTGAAAGAATCGGCGGAAAGCAAGGGCGTTCAAAGGGCGACATCCCAGGCGTAAGATTCAAAGTGATAAAAGTAAACGACCAACCGCTGCACTTGTTGTGGCAGGGCAAAATAGAAAAGGGTAGAAGATGACCGATTACAGAGTATTCAGAGTGATAGATGGAAATTCTGAAAGAATCGCGGGAAGGGGATATCATCAAGCGTCAGCCCAAAGAATCAGAGAAGAAGCGCGCCTCTCTCCCGAAGAATATTTTGAAGTTGCCAGAAAAATAAGAAATCTTCCGATTCACACATCGTATCAGGACAAAAATGGGCTGCATTATTTTTTGAGAGACGGCGGACGATTTATTACCAATCCCGAACAAGGAACGGTTATCGGATTAAATGTTGACGAAAGAATATTTAGGTTTTTGTTAAAAATAAAATCCCAAAAAAATTAAAATGTCAGAGCAAAAAACGCTTCCGAAATTTAAAATATTCGACTTGTATGATTTGTCGGAGGTAAGCGTTGAAGACCCCGGCTTGAAATCCGTTATAAACCTCGAGCCGAAACTTGTCCTGAAAAGCTACGGAAGAAACGTCCAAAAAATGGGGCAGACAAAAGTCAACGTCGTCGAGCGATTGATGAACAAGCTCGCCGTTGCAGGACACAGGGGAAGAAAGCATAAACTTGAAATAGGCGAAGTCACGGGAAAATACACGAAGAACATGAACATAATTCTCAAAGCGTTGAAAATCGTCGCGGAAAAAACAGGAAAAAATCCCGTGCAGGTGCTGATAAAAGCGATTGAAAATTCCGCGCCAAGAGATGAAGTCACTGTAATTGAATACGGCGGTGCCAGATATCCTCAGGCGGTTGACGTCGCGCCGTTGAGAAGAGTTAATCTCGCATTGAAGCACATTATTCACGGCGCGTCGGACAAGGCGTTCGGAAAGAAAAAAAATATAGTCCAAGCGCTCGCGGAAGAAATAATTCTCGCGCATGAAAACAACGGCGACAGTTTCGCCGTGAGAAAAAGAAACGAAGCGGAGAAACAAGCGGACAGCGCGAGATAATATTTTGTTAAAAACAATTAAATGATGTTAACATAAAACCGCGGATTCATAGTTATTATTTTTTTAATGTGAGCGAAGCGAACCGGATTGTTAGTGGTTAATTAAACGCGTTAATCAACAAAATTTATAATCTCTTTCTCATTGCTCCTTGAATGAAAAAAGCGGTTGCTGAAATTCTGGAAAAAGCGCTGAAAAAAATAAGCGCGAATTTGAGCGAAGAAGAAATTGAAAAATTGGTTGAAATTCCGCCTTCCTCTGAAATGGGCGACTTCGCCTTTCCGTGCTTTCCTCTTGCGGCAATCCTGAAAAAAAATCCGGCTCAAATCGCGATTGAAATAAAAAAGCAAATTCGCGTTGAAAAAGAATTTGAAAAAATCGTTGTTTCCGGACCTTATGTGAATTTTTTTGTCGACAAATTGAATTTCTCGGAAAAAACAATTGAAGAAATACTCAAAAAGAAAAACGCCTTCGGCAAATTTTCTCTGGCAAAAAAAGAAAAAATCCTGGTTGAATTCTCCCAGCCGAACACGCACAAGGCGTTTCATGTCGGGCACATAAGGGGAACGTCTCTCGGCGAAAGCATATCAAGAATTTTGGAATTCTGCGGACAAAAAGTCATAAGGGCGAATTATTCCGGAGACACGGGAATGCACGTTGCGAAATGGCTTTGGTGCTACAAAAAATATCATTCAAGGGAAAAACTTTCCGACAATGAGGAATGGATTGCCTCCATTTATGTCGATGCTGTAAGACGACTTGAAGAAAAACCGTTGCTTCATGCGGAAGTTGATGAAATAAACCTAAAACTGGAAAGCAAGAAAGACAAAAAACTCTACGAATTGTGGAAAAAAACAAGAAGGCATTCCGTAAACTCGTGGAAAAAAATTTACAAAGAATTGAATGCAAAATTTGACAAATATTTTTTTGAAAGCGGGGTTGAAAAAAGAGGAAAGCAAATATCTCTTGAACTTTTGAAAAAAGGAATCGCCGAGAAAAGCGACGGGGCGGTGATAATGGATTTGAAAAAATATAATCTCGGCGTCTGGGTTTTGCTGAGAAGCGACGGCACTGTTCTTTATTCGGCAAAGGATTTGGCGTTGGCCGGGGAAAAAATGAAAAAATATCGCGCAGATAAAAATATTTCATTGCACGGTTCCGAGCAAAACCTGCATTTCCGGCAATTGTTCAAAACGCTGGAGATTATGGGAATTGAAAAGGAAAAATTCAGCGACATCGCCTTTGACATGGTCCGCCTTCCAAGCGGAAAAATGTCGTCGCGAACCGGAGAAAATATCTTGTATTCCGATTTCATGAAAGAAATCGCCGAACATGCCAAGATGGAAATAAAAAAACGACAAAGGAATTCGTTGACATTTTCTTCGCAATCTGAGAAAATGGGGCGGAAAATTTCCCAAAAAGAACTTGATTCAAGAGCATTGAAAATTTCAATCGCCGCGATAAAATATTCAATGCTTAAGCAAAGCGCCAACAAAGTTATTGTATTTGACAAGAAAGAGGCGCTGAATTTCGAGGGAGACACGGGACCGTATTTGCTTTACAGTTATGCAAGGGCGAAATCGATAATAAAAAAATCAAAATCCTTCTCAAAGAATTCCGGGAAACCGGAAAAAATAAAAATCATTGATGAAAAAGAAATCGAACTCGCAAAGAAATTTTCGCAATTTCCGGAAATTGTGAAAAATTCATTTGAAAATCTCAATCCCGCAATGATTGCAAATTATTCTTATCAACTTTCGCAAACGTTCAACGAATTTTATCACTCGTGTCCTGTGCTCGGCTCTGAAAAACAAAATTTCAGAATCGCTCTTGTAAAATCATTTGTTCAAGTGATGGAAAATTCCTTCGGCATGCTCGGGATAGTTGCGCTCGAAGAGATGTGATGCGATTTTGTAAATAAATTGCGCTTCGCAATATTAATGGCTCAAAATTAACTCGTGCCACGACTTTGTTATTAATAATTAAATTTGTCAAAGTCAAAACACTCGGTTTTGCTCGATTTCTTGCTGATGAAATTTTTAATGCAATAAAAATTACC
>JACQLK010000009.1 GCA_016204145.1 Candidatus Pacearchaeota archaeon
ATTTCTTTTTCACTTAATAAGTTAAATTTATCTTTTGTTCCATTCTTTTCAAAAAATTCGTCATTTTCCTTCAGAAATTGCTTTAACTTTTCCTCTCCATATTGTTCTTCATTGTCAACAGCCCCGTTCAAAACTTTTTTCTTAAATTCAGGATTAGGAAAATATTTTTTGTTAAACTCATTTAATTTTTCTTTTAACTGCCCGTCAAATGAATCATCAAATATCTTTTGGCTAAATTCTTTTGTTTTAAAACAAATGTCTCTTGCTTTCTTATCCAATCTAACTAAATCATATCTTCCCACTTTAACTTTAGAAATTAAACAATTAAAATCAGAAACATCTATTCCAATGGAATGTAAACCTATTTCAGATGATTGTACGAGTGTTGTTCCGCTTCCCATAAATGGGTCAAGGATTACATTACCTTCTTTAAAAAAAACCTTTTTCTTAAAGGTGTTTAGGTGCGAATCCAAGAAATATTCTACAAGTTGAGGTATAAACTTTCCTTTATAGGGGTGTAGTCTATGAACGTGCCTTGTCGTATCAGATTCTCTTAAATGCGAGAAAGATAATGCCCAGTTTAAATCTTTCCCTAACCGGCTTTTCCATGACTCTTGTTTTTTTACTAAGTTTTCATCATAATATTCTTTTAACTCATTTAGATTGATTTTTATTTTTTTTTCTTCATCAAGATATTTCTTAATTTTAGCATATTGGATAAGGTAACTTATGTTAGAAGTTGTTACTGGTCTATCTAAATAATCGCTTGCCCATTGAGACGCCTCATTTATAGGCAGAAGTTCCTCTTCCATGTATTTTTATGATATCAGCCAATATAAATATTTTGGACAATTTTTAAGTTACAAAAATTTGCTTTCTCAAAACATATAAAAATCCTTTTTCCTTTTCCTAATCATGCAAAAAAAGGTCGTGGTTTTGAGTTTGGGCGGGAGTTTGATAATTCCGAATGATGTTGATTTTTCTTACCTGAAAAATTTCAAGAAAACAATAAAAGCAAATTCCGGGAAATTTAAATTTATAATAGTGTGCGGCGGCGGAAGCGTGGCGAGGAAATACATCTCCGCATTGGAAAGGGAAAAAATAAGCAGGCATTATCAATCGCTTGCGGGAATTTCAGCGACGAGGACAAACGCAAGATTCATGAGTTATTTTTTCAATCAGGATTCAGAATCGGGAATTCCGCAGAAAATGGAGCAAATACACAATTATTTAAGAAGTCAAAACATTGTTTTCTGCGGCGCGCTGGAATACAAACCGAATCAAACGTCCGATTCAACGTCCGCAGAAATTGCAAAACACTTCAAAACAATTTTCATAAATCTCACCGACGTTGACGGATTGCACGACAAAAATCCGAAAAAATTCCGCGATGCAAAATTCATTTCAAAAATATCATGGAAGGACTTTCACGAAATGGCAAATAAAATAAAATACAAACCCGGACAACATTTTGTTCTTGACCAAAAAGCGTCAAAAATAATTCTCGATGAAAAAATTCCAACTTATATCTTAGGAAAAGACCTGAAACAATTAAGCAATTTGCTCAGCGGAAAGAAATTCAGGGGGACGGAGATAAAGAATTAAGTTATTTGCTCAAATCCATTTCATAAATCGCTTTCACTTGATTTTCCGTCAATGCTTTGTTGAAGAGCATTACTTCGTCTGTTTAGAAACGAGTTGCCTATTGTTCATCTTTATGGTAAAATTCAAGGAACTCAACTAAATCTTCTTCTTTTGAATATCTGTAAGAAAGGCGGAAAGAACCAGCATAAACTTCTCTTGTTCCTCTCCTTGTATGACGCATTGGCTTCCCTATTTCAGGATTTTCTATAATTTTAGCGACTTTATTTTTTATGCTGTTTTGAACGGATGAATCCTTTATTTTGGAGATAATATGCTGAAATTTCTTGTCAAAAATTACCCTCACCATTTTTTAAGCTCTTTTAAGAACTTTTCAGAATCCATTTCCGCAAAATCCCCCTCTTCATGCCTTCTATACGCTTCCTCGGTTTGTCTGGCAAATTCCATGTCTTCGGCAAATTGCTCAAATTTTTTCATAAATACTTCCAAATTCTCCAATTTTTCATATATCTTTTCAAGAGAAACTTGCTGATTTGACTCCATATCTATTGTAATCATTCGTGGCTTAAAAAATTATCTGTTTTGTTGAAAAGATAGAAAATGATTAATTCATTTAAAATTATCTTTTATAAATTCTTCCCCGTTTATCAATAACCCTAACAAATAAAATCTTCTTTTCAAAATCAACATCAATCAATGCACGGTAATCGCCAATTCTAAGTTTATAACCCTCGCCTTCATAATGCTCAAGGTAATGAAAAGGGTTATCTTTTATTTCTTCAAGTTTATTCAAAATTCTTAGCGCAATATTCTTTTGGAGATTATCGAGAAATTTTTCAGCGTTTTTGCTTAATTTAACAGAATAAGTCATTTTTTGGACAATATCCTTTTTTTCACGGCTTCTAAAGAAACATATTCTTCTTCAGGGGTTTCTCTTGCCTCTTTCAATTCTTTTTTAGCCCAGTCGGAAAGCTTTCCTTCGGGGTCTTTTATATTGCTGTTGAAAAATAAAATTTCCTTTATCAAAGCCACATCTTCCATAAGTTTTTTTAAATCTCCCTGATTTATGATTTTAAATTCGTTTGTTTCCATAAATATATTAACAGCCAAGCACTTAAAAAATTATCTGTTTTGTTTCAACTCAAATCCATATTATACAATGCCTTCACTTGAGCGTCTGTCAATGCGCGGTTGAAAGTTATGGCCAAAAACTATTCTTTAATAAGCTCGTAAATTTGCGGCAAACTATTTGTCACGTTTTTATTAAATACCATCAGTTCGTCATACCAATTCGCGCCCGGACTAGCCACATCATTATCTGCCCTTATACTTATGTAACTTGTCCCTGAAGGGCATTGATGGCTTATTGAATATTCTTTCCAATTTGTAGTTAGGTCATATGCTCTATTTTTGTTTCCGTATGTTGCATAGCTATATCCTCCGTCAAGACAAAATATAAACACTCCTAATTTGCCGTTTGCAGAAGAGGACTTAACCATTGCTGAAAAAGTGTAAACCCCCCCGTTGAAATTATCTATTACAGAACTCGCTCCCGTATGCGGCGTTAGATAAGTGTCATAAGGAGAACTTGTGTCTGTTGAAATGTGTTTAAGCGATTTGCCCCCGGAATAAGATGTGGAACTATCTATTTCTATTGTACTAATTCCTGCTCCAGTAAAAGGCTTCGTGTCTTGTTCAAAGCCTTGTCTGTAAACCAATCCCAAACCCCCTAATATTTGGTCAGTTGCAATCTTTTTATTATCAACCGCGTTTCCTATTGTTTCCTTTCCCGACGAGTCCTTTGTCAACGGCGCGATTGAAACATCCTTGACGAAACCGACAGTTGTCAAGTCGGCGGGGGTTATCGTGAATGTTTGCGTTCCCAATTCTTTCAAGCCGCTTGCGTCTTTTTTTATTACCTGCGAGTTTGTTCCGTCGGAAACGATGAAATTTATCGCGCTTAATTCTCCCTGCCCGGAGCTTCTTTTTACAGTTGCCTGGACGTCTCCGTTTGCCTGAATTTTTACATTTTCCAATTTGAGATTAACAAGAAGCTGTCCGACTCCCGAAGAAACCTGTTCTGTTCCTGAAGAAAGAACATTTGAGATGACGACCCAGACAACGCCGACAGCTACGAGGGAAAGAACTATCATTAAAAGAGTGACGATTATCGCCGAGATTCCGCGATTATTTTTTTGAAAAAAATCATTTATTTCAACCGTTTTTTTCATTTTCAGAATAACAAAACAAGATTTAAATAATTAACTCTCGCAACCTCGCCCGTTTTGGATTCCAATAATTTATTCCCGCCCACCCGCCCCAACAAACCAATGCTAACATAAAACCGCGAATTTATAGTTATAATATTATCAATAGCGAACGGAGTGAGCCAATTTAATTTTTTATTCTCCCCAATACCCTGTGCTCTTGGCACGGGGATAAAATTATAAGTTTGTAGAACATAACTTCTGCAGGGATAACTTGTTCAAGTCCTATTGCAATTGTTGGTAAGGAGATAAACGCGGAGATAATCAGAAATTACATAAAAATCAAGGAAGAAAAATAGTCGTTAGCATTAATGGATTTTTTCTGATGCCCTATTGTCTTGCCATAGGGTTTTTCACTACTTTTTCAATAAAGCTAATAATCCGGCAATTCTTCGCTGACTTTCTTTTTTGCCGCCGGAGTTTTTCTTTCCGCGTCCCGCGACGAGTAATCGCTTTTTTTCGGACTTCCTTCGCTTCCAGAGGCGTTCATGTCGCTTTCAGGAATCGAGTCAATCATCTCTTTGAATTTTTGAAAATCTCTCGCAAGGATTCTCACACCGGATTTTGTAAATCCGGTGTATCTGTCGCTCGTCACAAATTCCCTTATCGTCAAGCCGGTGTTTCCTCCGAAGTCGTCAACTCTTACAATTATGTCTGTCGTGTCGTTTTTTGAAATTTTCCCTATGTCTTTTTCCATGCCGGGAAAAAGGAAAGAGATTTTATAAAGATTGTTATAAATTTTCGCAAGACGGAAAAATGCGCTCGCCGTTAACTTCTGCCCAGACTTTGTCATAAATAAAACAAAATTGCCAAAGTCAGAACATTCGGGCTCGCTAAAAGAAAAAGGTTAACCGAAAAAACTTTACCGCGTCATCCGCATAATTGATAGTAATTTTTATTGCATTAGAATTTTTCTCAGCGAAGAAATCGAGCGGAGCCGATTTCGGAGCCATAAATGTCTGAACGAGAAGCATCATAAAAGCAAAAATATCTGGATTAATTATTTTGTTTCCGCATTAAAACTTAAATTCATATTTCTCCAAATCCACTTTCCCGTTTTTTATTTCAATTCCTTCGCTTTTCAACATCTCTCCTTTTTTCTTCAGCCCGTGCGCAAAACCGACCAAACTTCCGTCAGAACCGATGACTCTGTGACAAGCAACATTTCCTCCATTGAAAAAAGAATGCGGATTTTTATTCATCGCCCTTCCGACCGCGCGATACGCTTTTGTTCCAAGTTTTTTTGCCACGGCTTTGTAAGTTGTGACTTTTCCTTTTGGAACTTTTCTCAGAATTTCATAACAGCGTTCAGCGAAATTTCCTTTCTCTTTGAATTTCATAATAAAATATATCCCCCTTTGTTTTTTTAGGTTTCCATTCGGGAAATTTCCAGAAATGCGAAATAACTTTTATTTTTTTCTTCGCCTCTCTTTCCAGTTTTTTTCCGAGTTTTTTCATCACATAGCCGACTTGGAAAAGAGTTATAACGTCGTATTTTCCGAGGTTTTCCTTCCAAAAATTCTTCCAGTGAATGAACGCCTTTTTTCGCAAGCCGAGTTTTTTTATTTTTCTCCTCGACAAAAAAACGAGAAAAGGATTTATCTCGTATCCGTGCGCTTCCGCGCCTTTCTTTGCAAATTCAATCACGATTCTCCCATCTCCCGAGCCCAAATCCGCAATTTTGTCGCCTTTTTTGATTTTTGAAAGAGAAAGAATGTTTTTCAATTGCCCCTCGGAAGTCGGCTGAAACGGCGCGCCGAACGCCCAAGGAATCAGGAATAAAATCACGGGGACGGCGACAATAAGAAAAGAAATTATGAAAATTGTTGAGGTTTCCATTTAAATCCAAGACAGAGAGATACCGAAGTTTTAAAAATTAACCTCTTTTGAAAATATAAGCAATGCAACGAACAGCCCTGTTGGCACAATGGTACTGCGCTAGCTTGGAAAGCTAGGCCCTTCGGGGCTCCCAGGTTCGATTCCTGGACAGGGCGTCCTCTTCCAGATAGCAGGTAAAAATTTACAAGTAAATTTTATAAAGCTCTATATCCTTACGTCCTCATGAAAAAAGGGGTTAATATTCTATTTCTTAATATATTTTACAGAAAAATTAACTTTAAGAACTAATAAATTAAGACATAACATGTTATCTCAATTAGATCAGCTTAATATTGAATTTGAAGAAATGGAGAGGAAAGGAGAGGTTAATATTGAACTTTCATTACCTATGATTAATAGAATCGCATCGGAGTTAAAAAATTTAAGAGACCAAAAAATTAATTTGATTAAGAGTCCCGAAGAAATCTTTGAGGTTTACCACTTATCTTTAGTTTCATTAATTGTTCTTGAAAATATTAGAGGAAGATTAAAGGTTGCTAAAGAAAATCAGGATAATCCTAAAATAGCGTTGAATAGTCTTGCTGTTTTACCAAATATAAAAGAGGCCGTTGTGAAGCTTCAAGAAGAAAGAGTAAATAAAACTTTTTTGGATTTGGCTTCACAAATCCAATTAAATGCTTCTCTGAACAATCTTTTTACTATTCAAAAAGATAAGATGGATAATTTAAGTGAAACGATTTTTGAGATTGTTGATGAGATTAATTCATCTCAAGAATATGGTAGAGCATAAAGTAATAGTAGATACCTCTGTGCTACTTGCAGCATCTTTGAATCATGTTTGTCAAGAAGAAGGAAATCTCCAAATAGAAGATAATTTTCACAAGATTTCTAAGCCTTTATTTGAACATTTTGAAATGAATATTGACAAAGAATATGGAATTATAACCTATGAGATAGAATTGTCTGCAAAAACCCAAATTGTAAACGCCTTCTTAAAGAAAATAGCTCAAAAAAATAAAATTCATTTTACAACAATAAATTTGAATAAATATTCGTTTAGTTTAATAAAGATAAATGAAGCTTTAGATAGAAATATTCGTCTTCTCACCCGAGTTCCAATAAATGAAAGAGAATTAACAGAAATTCTAAAAAAAGTATCAAATTTTTATGGAAAACTGTCTAGGAACATTGACAAACTCAATCCCCAAACGAGAATAAATAGAAGAGTAAGAAGTGTTAATTTTGGCCTTAGGAGTTTTGAGAGAATATTTGCAACGGAAGACGAATCTAAAAATTTTATTATACATCCAAAACTTATAGATAAACTAAAAAGACACCCTCCCGACCTCAAAGATTATCGTATCCTTGCCCAAGCAATTTATATAAAAAAAAGAGATAAAAGCGGTAATACTATTGTTTCTATAACTTCTACAGATTATCATTTTTCAAAGATAAGGTTGGAAGATGGGTCTCTGCACGATTATATCCCCTCTAAAATAGAGCAAACATTTCATATTAAATGTGATTGGCCAGATGAAATATTAAGTTTAATTAAATAACCTCTTCTGTCCTCTTGCAAGAATTAGGAAAATCCTTTTGAAAAACTTTATAAAATTTTATCAAATAGATTTAAATACCGTCTTTATCAAGTTGAATTGTTAATACGTTTGAAATAGAGTCCTCGGACATGCTATTTCTTTTGTAAATTAATCATAAATGGAAAAGTTTAGAAAACTCGGATTGAGCGAACAGCTTTTGAAGTCAATTGAAAGCGCCGGATTCGCCGAGCCGACGGAAATACAGGAAAAAGCAATCCCTTTGATTTTGAAAGGGAAAGACGTAATCGGAAGTTCCTCGACGGGAAGCGGAAAAACAATCGCGTTCGGCGCCGGAATAATTGAAAAAGCCGAAAAGGGAAAAGGGCTGCAGGCGCTTATTCTCGCTCCGACAAGGGAACTTGCGGAACAAATCGGAACGGTTTTTAAAAAATTTTCCTCTTACAAAAAATTGAGCATTGCAATTGTTTACGGCGGGGTAAACATAAATCCGCAAATCCGGGACATCAGGAACGCGGAAATCGTCGTCGGAACTCCGGGAAGAATTCTCGACCACATGGAAAGGGGAACGATTGACGTCTCGAGAATAAAGACGCTGGTTTTGGACGAGGCGGACAGAATGCTCGACATGGGTTTCATAAGGGATATGGAGAGAATAATCAAAAACTGCCCCGACGAAAGGCAGACGCTTTTGTTTTCCGCGACAATTTCGCATGAAATAGAAAGAATCGCGGACAGATACATGGTCGACGCCGAGAGAATTTCCGCGGTGCCGCGCGTGAGCTCCGAGAAATTAAAGCATATTTATTACGACGTTCCGGCGAACATGAAATTTTCTCTTTTGGTTCATTTGCTTAAAAAAGAAAGAACCGGGCTTGTGATGGTTTTCTGCAACACCCGGCATAACACGGATTTCGTCGCAAAAAATCTTCAAAGATTCGGAATAGACGCGTTGGCGATTCACGGCGGACTCACGCAGGACAAAAGAAAAAGAATTTTAGAAAAATTCCACGAAAAAAGCACTTTCGTTCTCGTTTGCACCGACGTCGCCGCTCGCGGCTTGGACATAAAAGGCGTTTCGCACGTTTACAATTACGACATCCCGAAAACGAGCGACGAATACATCCATCGTTCCGGACGAACAGCAAGAATCGGAAAAGAGGGAATATCAATAAGCATTCTCGCAAACCGCGACTATGAAAATTTTGCGAGCGTCGTGAAAGACGAATCGCTTGACATAAAACGCGAAGAGCTTCCGCAAATGGAACAAGTGAAATTAATAATCGACGACAGAAGAGGCGGTTTCAACAGAGAAAGAAGTTTTGGCGGAAATAGAAGTTACGGAAACCGCGGAGGATTTGGAAACCGGGAAAGAAGTTTCGGCAGAGACCGAGAAAGAAACGACGGATTCAGAAGAGAAAGACCGAGAGGAAGCGGTTTTTCCGCGAGACATTTCAGCCCAGGAAGAGGCGGAAGGAGTTTTGGCAGAAGAAGCTTCGGCGGCTCAAGAACAGGCGGTCGCGGACGCGGAAGAGAACACGCCGGAAGCGACAACAGAAAATTCAAGAAGAGATATTAACAAGTTTTAAACATTATTTTTTCAATGTGACGAACGACGGGCAAAATTCATAGAGATTTTCAGAAAATATTAACCGAAAAAATTTACCGCGACGATTAAATAGGAGGACATGACAAGTTATTTTGAATTAAAATTATTTTGTGTTTGCTTCATAGGGGCGGTCGGGGTGACGGCGGCGGGATGAATAAACTAACTTGTAGAAGCAATTTCAAATCTGTCCCGTCTGCGTGAATTTTTTCATCGCCTGCTCAAGGACAATTTGCGGCGCGAATCCCTTTCTGCTGCACGCTTTCGCGAACTCGTCGTAAGTGTTTTGGTCGACGTTGTAATCAAGTTTTCTTTTCCTCGGACTCGGGGGTGTCGCTGCCATGAAGAATGGAGAAAAAGGGAATTTATAAAATGATTGGATGGATTTTATGCTCCCGCAAAAATCGTCAAAATCAAAAACACCGTTAGGGTTATTATGAATAAAATTCCCAAGGTGCAAACAAGAAGCGAAACCGCGTCTTTCTTTTTTCCGTCAACGTACCAAATGACCGGCCTCCCGAAAATAAGAGATCCGACAAGCGCGACGGAGAAAACCAGAAGCATGAGCATCGCGATTGGAATAATGATTGATTTTACATCCTTGAGCGCGCTCTGTCCCAAAAAATAAGGAAGTAAAGCCACAATAATCACATATGCCGATGTCCAAAAAGCGTCAATGAAGGCGTATTTGAATATTTTTTTCATAAATGCCAAGGAATACGCGGATTTTATATTTTGTGAAAGATACAAGCGCCTTGTCAAACATCGGCGGAAATTAATCCTTTTTGTTTTTAATTTTAGATTTTAATATTTTAAAGATTAATGCAACGATTGCCGCAAATAATATAATAAATATCAACAAGATAATACGGGAATCAATACCGGATTTTCCTTCTGCGGATATTGGAACTAAAAATACTTTAGAAATCCATTCAAGCTGATTATTCAAGAAATTTGATAAAATTGAAAATCCAAAAAGAGATTCGATAATCCCAATTGTCAGAAAAATCAGAAGAACTCCTATAAAGTATTTTTCAAAATCACTCAATCTATCCTGCAATAATCTTCCAAATTTTTCCTTTAAACCAGAATTGTTTTTCTTCATTTTCCAAAGAAATAAGAGAAGTTTATTAATTCTCGCAAACTAAATTATAAAAGCGCCCCAATCGAACGCTTATAGAAAGTAAAACGCTCTTCTGTTTTTCCTGTGTTAAATTTTATTTTATCCTCTCAAAATCCTTCACTCTTATTTTTCCTTCCTGCCAGTCCCTGAGAATTTTTTTCGCTGTCCTGTTTTCGTCGACGAGATTTCCTTTCAGGAGAAAATGAAACTTTCTTCCGAGATTTTCAATCAAAATTTCAGAATCGTTGTTTGAATCGATTTCGTAATGCCTGTCCAAAAGTCCCGGATGCTCTTTCATCAAATTGTTCACTATCATTTCCGGGTCTTTTATTTTATCCCACGTCGTCGCGCCGACCCGCGCGTTTTTTATTTCTATTCCGCGGTTAATTGTGAATTTCTCGCTTTGCGGAACAACTCCCGGCGTGTCAATCAGATAAATTCCTTTCGCGATTCTTATTCTTTGTATCGCCCTCGTCGTTCCGGCTTCCGACGACGTTTTTGCAGAATGTCTCCCGCAAAGAAAATTTATCACAGAACTTTTTCCGGTGTTGGGATATCCTATGATTCCCACATGAACCGCCGGCTTGCCCAATCTTTTTGATTCCATTTTTATGACTTTTTTCAAATTCATGGAACCGCGGCGGCTCTTTGACGAAAAAAACAAATGCGGCTTTAATTTTTCCAAATCAACATTTCTTCTCATCAGATTCATATCAACCAAATCGGATTTGTTTAAAACATAAATTATTTTTTTCCCCAGATTCCGGGCGATTTTTTCAATCTCGGGATTTCTCGTCTGTTCCAAAAATCTTGCGTCAAGAATTTCAAGAAGAATATCCGAGTCCTTTATCACATTCTCAACCTGTTTTGAAAAAGGCGTTCTGTGCCTGTTGTGAATGTTTCCTTCTTTAGTCCTCATTGCATAATCTCCTTATGGGGGTCAATGAAAATTTCTTATTTTCTTTTGTCCTCATAAAAAACAACGGAAGGGAAGTTTAAAAGAGTTTTATCAACGGCAGAATCAATTTTCCCGCTTAATTTTGCGCGGCTTCCAGCCGCGATACGCCCCAGCCGAGAATCGAACTCGGATCACCAGCGCGACAGGCTAGTGTCATAGCCATTAGACCACTAGGGCATAAATAAAGAGTGCAGAAAATCATTTTTAAAACTTGCCTATTCCTTCATCACAACTGCGTTTGTCATCCCTCTTCTCTTTCTTTGATTTGACATTCATGGAGAAGCAGCGGAAACGACTACTCTTTCATCACCACTACATTTGTCATTCCGCGTCGTTTCCGCTCGACAAATCCTTTTCCTTCAAGCCGATCAATTATCCTCGTGACTTTCGCCTTTCCGAATCCGGTTTTCTCTATTATGTCCGACTGGAAAATCGCCTTATTCTCCTGAACAAGCGACAAAATCTTTTTCTCCTCGCTTCTCAATTCTGAAGTGTCTATTTTCTTTTTCTGTTCCCTTATTTTCTTGAAGATTATTTTCTCGCTCGGCTTCGCGAAAATCAAAACCAATCCGACAATAATCAAAAGCCCGACGATTCCGAGGGCGAGATATGTCTGCTGGTTTATCGTTTTGCTCATCGGACAAAGAAATTTCTCCATGCTGCACGTCGACACAACTATCTCCTTCAGCGCGGAATTGAAAAGAAAAATTATAATCACGATTAATGCGGAAATTCCCAGGAGCAAATACCCGACGTGCTTATTTTCCATGATTTTTTTTATTTTCGGAATTATAAAAAGCTTTGCATAAACCCCATAATTTCATTTGTGAAACTAGTTTCACAAAAGCGCTTAAATATTTTGCATTGGTGGAAAAAACATGAAAGGCGAAAATCCCGAAACAAAAACGGAAGGAAAAACCGACTATGAAATGATTGCTCAGGTTGTAATCATAACGGTCCTTGCAATGCTCCTGCTATACAATGGAATGAAAATATTCGGGGGCGAAAATTCCTTAACCGGAGTTGCAAAAGGCATTGGAACTGTTTCTGCATCGGAAATAATTCCAACGGGAACTCCTGCGGTTTACGGAGATGAATTGGGAATAAAATACGATTATATAACTCCAAATAATGCGCAATTGACTCAGGCGACAATAAACAAACTTGCGTCTTATGAAGACGAAAAACTTACAGACGCGCAAATGGGGCGATACAAAAAAATAGGAAGTTCAATTTCGTGCGAATATTGCTGCGGAGCCCAGTCGTTAATATTCAGCAACGGAGAAAGGGCTTGCGGCTGCGCCCACAGCTATGCAATGCGCGGTTTGGCAAAATATCTCCTGATAAATCATCCCGATATGACTGACCTGGAAATATTAAGCGAATTGGGAAAATGGAAGGTGCTTTTCTTTCCCGGAATTCACGAGCAAAAAGCAAATGTTTTGGAGGCAAACGGGATTGATTCAAAGGACTACATTAATTTGGCAAGCAACAAATATCGGGGAATAGAACAAGGACAGAGTTCGGGCGGAAGCATGGTAGGGGGATGTTAGTATGGAATGCTGCAATACAAAAGAGAAAGAAGGATGCTGCGAAGATAAAGATAAAAGTGAAGAGATGAAAGGGGGAAACAGAAAATTGATAGTAAAAAAGAAAACACTGCTCTGGATTGCGATAGGAATTTTATTTGCCGGCGTTCTTTATCTGACATTTAAAGTGAACGGAATAAATGCGAACTCTGTGCAATTCGCGGCCACTCAGGCGGCAAGCGCGGGAAGCGCAATGGTCGGAGGTTGCTAAAAATGGGCAAAGGATTTTATTTTGCATTTGGATTATTGATTTTGGTCGGAATTTTCTTTTTTGCTTTTATGAAACCTTCCGCCAGCGGATATTCTGCTTTGGAAAATTTTAACGGAACAGTTGATTTTTACCGCTCTGAAAGCTGCGGATGCTGCACTCTCCATGAAAGTTATTTGAGAGGAAGCGGAAAATTAAACGTCAAAGACAATCAAATGAGCGACATTTCCTCGATAAAAACAGGATTCAATATTCCGACGCAGCTTCAAAGCTGCCATACCGCTGTTGTCGGAAATTATTTTGTCGAGGGACATATTCCGTTGGAAGCGATAAACAAATTAATTTCCGAAAAGCCGAACATCAAAGGAATTGCAATGCCCGGAATGCCTCAAGGAAGCCCGGGAATGCCGGGAGCAAAATACGGCGATTTTGTTATTTACTCTGTGAACAGCGACGGAAGTTATGAAGAATTTATGAGGATATGAAAAAAGGGAAAGATTTTAATGTATTACTCTCTCTTTAAATAATATGGATAGCATAAAAGAGTTTGAGATATTATTAAAAAATTATTCGAAAGACGACATTGTTTTTGGCAAAATAGAAAAATATATCCTTGACAGAATTAATGCGTCCAAAGAGGAAGTTATAAAGGAGTTATTTTCGGGCGAAAATCTTAAATTTGTGGAAAAGCAAGAGAGGAATAATGAAACAAGATATGCTCTATTTTTTGTGTATTCAAAAAGAAAGGGCAGAGTTTACGTTGCGGGACTTGGCGAAGAATTCAGGATAATAACTGCTTATCCTATTGGAAGAAAAACGCTGTCAAAATACAAGAAAAAAAGATTTATAAATTAAGGGGAATTATAATTAACATGAATTACGAATTCCATTATGATGAAGAATATGACATACTTGCCATTTACAAGTCCGACAGGAAGGTTGAGGAAAGCGTGGAGATTTCGGAGAATGTAATCATTGATCTTGACAAAAACGAGCAGATTAACGGGATAGAGATAATGGATGCGAGCGAATTCCTTGGAGTTTTCAATCCCGAAATAGACAAGAAATTTCTTTCAGACATTGAACATGCCGGAATAGAATATAAAAGTTTCAGAAATCAGTGGATAATTTTAATTGCCCTCAAATCCAAAGGAAAAAAATTTGTCCAGCCGATGCCCCCTTTGAGAAAATCCGAATATAAAAGCCCGATTATTTTGGGGTGAAAATTGAAAAGTCAAATTTTTCTTCTATTGAAATTTAAATCTCAGGATATTAATTCCCTAAAAACAGAGGGCGCGGTTTTCCTGAAGGAAAACAAATAGTCGGCTACGCTGATGGATTTTTGCACTTTGGTTTAAGCAAGGCATAAATATATACTAATAAAACTCCTCCGAGAAATATTAATAATCCATATAAGAAATAATCCAGATAAACAAGATTTCCTTCTCTTAAATCAAGATTAAATTTGAGAAACAAAACAATTATTTGTATCAATCCACTAAATGCTAAAACTCCTGTCGCAAGAGTTAAGATTCTACTAAACTCTGTTTGTTTCTCAAGAATCTCTTGTTGTTTTTCTCCCAGTTCAACTTGTCTTTTTTGAAAGTCGATACTTTTATTTCTAAATTCCTTCTCTTCTTTAGCTGTCTGATTTGGATTCATCATTTTATTCTTCTTTGCTTTCAAAATCGTAGTTCATAACTAAATTATAAACTTTATTTAAATGTTTTTTCTGTAAATCGTTAATTAAATTTTGATAAGCGTCCGCGTCAGATTCTCCAAAAATTACTGCTTCTCCCTTTTTCATTTGTTCTTTAGCAATTCTTCTAAACATCGCCTCACAAACTATTTCACATAAAAGCATTCTTCCCATATCAGTTTTTATCTCTTTCAAATCTTCTCCAACATAATTAGAAACTCCTGGAAATTGTGTGAATATAACAATTTTTCCGTTTTTTATGTTATGGTATGCTCTTTGATTGGGGTTTGGGTCTAAGTCATAATCAAAACCCGTAATATTTCCTTGTTTTGAAGGTTTTGGTGGTCCTCTCGGTTTTTTACCCAATTCTTCTTTTACCTTTACCTCACATAGTGCCTTTTCATCTCCAAGTGCGGCTTCTATTACATCCTCATCTCCAATATTTAACCCCTTAATTTTGAACTTTCCAATAAACATATTGGAATATTTTTTATGTCGTTCAAGATATATTTTTTCATCTAAAACTAAAATTTTTTGTCTGACTGCATAAATTTTTACTAACTCTCCTTGCTTTTTTACTATATTTTCATGTGCGTAAAAACAAGCAGTTCTTGAGTTTTTTGGAAGTAGATTCATAACTTCTGGTTTGATAAAAACTTTTTCCTCAAAAACGTCTTCTATATCTAAATCCGTTTTGCCTTCATCTCCTAACTCTTCTTTAAATATGTCGTTAAATAATTTAGATAATTCATTAAATAACTTTTGATTTTCTTTTGTTAATTCTGTTTTTTTCTTTTTTGCTAATTCTTTTTTCTTTTCTTCTATTAAAGGTTCTATTGCTCGTTCAATGGTTTTCATTAATAATTGGGCATATTCATTACTCCAATCAATTCCACTACGTCCCATTTGTAATATTGATGAATCTTCAGAACGCAAAATATCGTCAATTTCTTCAGAAATACATTCTCCATAAAAATAACTTCCAGCACTATCATTTTCAAATTTAAACAAGGAGTTATCTAAAATTGACCCACCAGTTTTTATTAAAATTCCTGCAATATTCAAGGGAGAATTTCTTTTATAATCAAGTTTTTCTTTTGTTTCATAAACAACTAATTTTACTTGTTTTTTGTATCCTGGAACATCAATTTTTTTATCCAAAACTTTTTTAGCATTTGGAAATTCGTAATTGACTTTAAATGTGGTTTTTCCTCCTCTACGCAAATCTTCAAAAGTCAATTTAATTTCTCTATTTGTTGAAGATAAAATTTCTCTCAAGGAAATGTGATTTTTTAGTTGTTGTTCAAGAGTTTTAAGTTCAGGAATTTTAATTTTATTATTGTTTATCTTTATTCTTATTAAAGTCCCATCATTTTTTATTTTATACTCTTTTCTTGTAATAAGAGTTACTTTCTCATTTTCTATTATAAAATGCCTGTAAGGTTTTTTGTTTTTTGGGTCATACCAAATTTCAACAACATTTAATTTATTATCTTGTCAAAAACCACCCGTCGCAGACGGGTGGCATGAAGAATCAGAAAAAATCATTCAGCTTCTTTTGA
>JACQLK010000001.1 GCA_016204145.1 Candidatus Pacearchaeota archaeon
ACCCTCCCGCCCCCAAGAAACTTGAGTTAACAATAAATTAAATATGCAATAGAAAAATGGTCCGAAGCATATTTTGAATATCAACAATCTTTATAAAAACTCATCTTCTGGAGATTTTATGACAGATGACATTCAAGGCCGCGTTGAGGGAATAGTTCTCAATTTGATTATACCTCGCGTAGCGTCTGAAAGAAGCATAAGGGAAGAGCTTTCGCACATGGGGAAGAGTTTTCCGGATTATAAAGATGAAATGGTCGATTCCGCTTTGAGAAATTGGGAAACCCGGGGGTACATTGAACCGCTTTATCCAAAAGGAGTTTCTCCGGAGTCGGCAACTCCAGACAACACTTATTGGCACAACAAACGATAAAAATAATTTTTCAGAATCCCTTTTCTTCCGTCTTCAAATATCCGTTTTGTTTCAGCCACTCAATTTGATTCGGACGGTATTTGAAAATTACGTCACCCTTGTCAAAATCCAGCTCCCACGGCTCTATCATCACGACGTCGCCGGGGCGAAGCCAGAGTTTTCTTTTCAGCCGCCCCGGAACTCTGCAGTTTCTTTTTTTTCCGTCGAGGCAATCAACCATCATCTTGTTTCCGCCGAGGCGCTGTTCTATGATTCCGATGACTTCGTTTTTTCTGGGAAGAGGCGCGCGAGCAACTTTTTGCTCCTCCTCTTCATCCCTGTTTTTATTGAAATTTTTTCCCATTATTCATTGAGAAAAAAATCGTTTATAAAATTATGTCACGCTTAATTTTAAAATCTCTTCGTAAAAATGCCGCCACGAATTTATTCTTTTTGCAATTTTTTCAGGTCTAATGTAAAGGTTATATCCCCAAGAAAATAAAAATAAATTTGGAACTATTCCAACCAAAGGTTCCAACTTGTCCAAATCATCGTCAATGTAAACGTCCAATCCCCTACAAGCGTCTGCTTTGCTGATACCGCCGCCGATTCCAACGAGATTAATATTTAAACCATTAATCTTCATCCATTCCATTGCTATTTCTGATTCCAATTTTCCCCTTGAAGTTATTATTTTTAACTCATCTCCGTCAGACCGCAACTTTTCAGAATACTCTTTTATTCCTTCAACAGGATGCATTAGAAGCCCCAATCTTCTTGTTCCGTAAATTTCCTTTTGAAGATTTTTATATTGTTCCAGAGTCAACAATCCTTCGCCAATAACAATCTCTGTCTTGAATTTTTCAGGAGGAATGTCCAGACCGTACATTTTTTTCGCGCCGTCGCTTTTTAGTTGTCCGCAATCAGAAACAACTCCGTCAAAATCCAACCCTATTTTCATAAAAGAAAATTAAAAACCAAATTTATAATAATTTGTATAAATAATCACATCAGCACCAACGCGAACGGAATTCCGTTGATTGTTTTTATTCCTTCCTCGGAAATTATTCCCGCGTTCAGCGCGGCGTTCACGGAATTTTTTCCGACAATATTGAAAGTCGCGTCTTCTTTTGAAAGGTCGCCCATTATTTCAACAACTTCCTTTTCAGAAACATTTTTTCCCTTGAAGAACGATTCCTTGATTTCGAGACAAAGCTTGCCTTCTTCGAGAATTTTTCCAATTAGCCCTTCGTCGCAGACAGCCACAACTTTCCTATATGATCCGTAGATTTTTACAAACATTTTCAATTCAATATTCCCCGGTTAAAAGGTTTATTGATATTGCTTAGCTTGTTCTGCAGACAGAATCTTAGCCATGTTTGTTCCGCATTTTGCGCATGTTCCCCGAGCCAAAAAGGTTCCCCTTTTTGTCTTCTCAAGTTTCAGGTTTTTCATTTCTCTGTTTTCCTTGCACTTCATGCATCTTCCTTCCAAAGCCATGTTGATTACCTCCTTTCGGATTCTTATCGTAAACAAAAATTGTTTTTTAAAGGTTTGTTTTTGCGACTTTGAATAAAAATTTAGATTTTGTTTTTTCATTTCTTGACTGATTTGTTTAAAAAACTCCGAATTGCCCTGATTTATTAAAGAAAATAAATTGGCTCACTCCTTTGTCGTTCGCATTGAGGGGAACCAAGTTTCCCCTTACACTAACCTCTCCTTTAATA
>JACQLK010000012.1 GCA_016204145.1 Candidatus Pacearchaeota archaeon
CTCGAATCCGTAGGCAAAGACAAGGAATTCATAAAAGGATACATCAGAAAACAAAAATATTTTTCAGGACTTCAAAAGAAGCTGAATGATTTTTTCTGATTCTTCATGCCACCCGTCTGCGACGGGTGGTTTTTGACAAATATCCTAAAGATAAGGTTAGTAAAGCAATACCTAAACCCAAACCAAAATAATTATTCAAATAGGAGATGTCTCCAGTAAATGATTTTAATATTTTAAAGGAATTCCTCATTAAGAAGGTAAAGGATGTCATTAACGATATTACTAAAAGCACAAACAATGAGTAAGTTCTTAGAGAATATTTTTCACTGAATTCTTTAATTTTAAATTCTGTGAACCAAATTAATACTATTACAAATACCGAGAATATTAACGCAATTTTCTCTACAAATTCTATAAAGTTCATTTTCCACTTAGAAATAATTTCTTTTTAACAATTATTGTGATAAAATCATGTAGACCCGGAAGTTTGCTCAAAACACACTGAAAAGCTTTCCCTGTTTTTCCTCGGTTCTGCTACCCGCCAAGCATCTTTACAAATGTTTAGGGCTGCTCCGATCAAGGCCTGACCCGGTTCGCACATGCAAGATCAAAGCGGACAAAACGTCAACGTCCAAATAAGGACTTTCCAACGCGTCTCTCACGCCCTTCCTTGCAGTCTGCCTAAAGCCCGCTTGCAAATGGCGGAGGGCTAACCCGCCGACCTGTCTACATAAAATCAAGAAACGCGAGGTTTTTAATACTTGTCATTTCATTTTTTTGAAAAAAATTATTTCCGCCCTAATTCGCAAACCCACTCGTTTGTGAATTTAGCAAATTTCTCTCGTGAATTTGCTCTCCCGCCCCTGAAAACAAATGTTAACGATAAAACGCGACGCTATGATGAGAGGATAATATTAATAATTTTTATTATAATTAATTCTTGCCAAGGGGTATGAATTTACTTACCACCCTCCCCCAGAAAATCTATTTTAATATCAAAACGAATTTAATCGATAACAAACTTATTAGTCCGTCAAAGAAAAATCAATTTTAACTGATAACAACTTCCATTACATTTATGACAGGTTTTGCATTAACATCTTTTCAACTTTTTCTGTAATCTTGAAAGTAAATAACATTGTCCGCATTTGGATTTTCGTTTCCCCTTTACCGCATCCACTCCGGCCATTTTGCGACACCCTCTTCAACTTTTCTTAATTGCCTGTCAAGCCAGCCGTCGCATCCACTTGCATCTATAAATTGATATTTTCTGTCTTCCTCTTCTTTAGTCATATTCTTTATAAAAATTATTTAAATTCATTTATTAAAGTAATAGCCGCGTTTTTAATTTTAACTAATTTAATATCTCAGGATTAAATGTTTTGGAAATAATCTCTATTTTTGACTTTATTTTTTCGCCGCTTTCTTTTATCTTGTTTAAACTTTCCGTCATCCTGCAAAAATTTATTCTCAATTCTTCAATAGATCGTTGGCTTCTCGCGTAACTCTCTTCATTTCTCTTGAATCTGCAAATTGTTTCATCGACTAAACGATATAACTTTTCCTTTTCGTTGTCGGAAACGTTCAACTCGTCTATTTTCTTCCTTTGTTCTTCAATCCTCTTGTAAAAATCGCCTTCATCAGTTCTTGGAGAATATTCCATTATTCCCTCAATCTCCTTATTATCAAAACGCTCAAGATTATTATTCCCGCAATCAAAAAGACGATGAATCCGGCGTTGAGATTTTTGGAATATTTCGCCTCGCTGCTTTCTTGCAGATATATCACGCTGCTTCCGGAAATTTGCGAGATTGTCGTTTCCCGTTTTTTCTCTACGGAAAAGATTATTTTCCTCTCGTCTTTTCCGCTTCCCGAAACTACGCTTATTGCAATCTCGTAATTTCCCTCTTTGGCGTCAAAAGGAATTTCCGCCTGGATTATCTCGGCGTGGGTTCTTTCCCTGCCCGACTCCGCGAGATTGAACTTTCCGCTTTTTTCAAGAATTCCAAGCTCGTCGCTTTTTATCTCGGCATAAACGCCGTTCTCGTCGTCGGTTCCTATGTTTTCCGCCGTGACGAAAACTTCAAAGTCGTCCCCGGGCGTCGCGCTTTCCGGTTTTATGCTTGTTTCTTTTATCTTTACTTTGCTTTCCGGCCTTTCAACTTTTATTTCGACTGCGTCTTGGACGCATCCAACTTCCTCGTCGCCTTTTTCGTACGCCTTTGCAAAGACAAGGTAACTTTCGTCTTCGTCAATTTCATCGCTTACATTCAAGTCAAAATTAAATTCAAGCTCGTCGTCTTTTTTTATCGTCGCGCTTTCGCTTTTTATTTTTTCTTCAACCCTGTCCTCGTTTATGTTGTAAAGGGATATCTCGGTAATTACCTTCTTGCTGTTGTCGCTGTCTGCATTTTCCACGTTTATTTCAATCTTTTCCGTGTCTCCTATCTCAAAAGAATCCCCTTCTCCGGGATTGTCTATGCTTAACGTTAAATTCCCCGCAATTCCGTTTTTGCACGAATCCAATCCGTTGAACAAACCGAAATCAAATTTCTTTCCGCTTCCAAAAACTTTGAAAGAGCTGAAACGCCCGACTTCAAAAATCACGGTCCCGTTTGTCGTCGGAGCCGGAGTATATTCGACTATGTTGCAGAAATCGCAGACGCTTGTTATCTCAGCGGGATTTGACGTGAATCCGCCGGCATAAAGGATTTCCGGAACGCTGTTATAGCTCAATCCTTTAAGCGTGATTGTCGCTGGTTTGTTCAACTGAGGATAATTTGTGGAATTTATTGCCGCGATTCCGTTTGCCACGATTACGCTGTCGCTTAAATCCAAAACCCCGGTCAAATTCATTATTTGGTTCTCAAAGAATATCTTTCCGAAATTATTTTCAAGAACGAGATTTGAAACCGCGCTTAAATTGGCATTTGACAAATTTGTTGTCGTTCCGGAAAATCCGCCTGTGACGGGAACGATTGTTGACGTTACGTTCCACGTTTTGCTTGCAGAGTTGTTCGCCGTGTCTGTCACATTTACTCTTACTATTGCAACGCCGGAAGAGTTGGACAGATAAACAAACAAGGTTGCATTTGCCGAAACTGAAATTCCGTCGACAAACCACTCGTAGTTTAAAGAGTCCAAGTTTGGGTCTGTCGCAAACACGCTAAAGTTTTGAGAGGAGTTCGTATTTATTACAGGCGTCAAATCAGAAGGTGAAAATTCCGTTATTATTGGAACATTATTGTCCGAGACGGTTATTCTCCAGTTTCTTGAAGTTCCCAGTCCGAACGAGTCAGTTACTTTTACAGTTATATCGTATGCTCCTGCCGAGGAGAAATTTGTCGTGAAATTGTAAACGCTTGCGCTTCCGGCGTCAATTCCGTTTAATGTCCAATTGTAGCCCAATGTGTCTCCCAAATCAACGTCGCTTGCCGTAATGTTAAACTGCAATGAATTGCTTTCATTTATCGTCATGTTTGTCAACGGAGAATATTGCGTGATTGTCGGCGCGTTTTTTAATGAGACATTGAAAACCCTTGTTTCTGTTTTTGTCTGGTTTCCTATTCCGTCGCCGGAGATTATGTGCCAGTAATATGTTTGATTGTGTTCCAAGCCGTTTATTGTCGCGCTTGTTAAGGTTGTTGATTTGTTCAATGTCGGATTTGTGCTGTTTGAAAAGAAAACATAATAAGTTATTGTATTATTCTCGTCGTCTGTTGAAGCGCTCCAATTCAGTGTTGTTGAATTTACAAAAAGAGTCGTCTGATTTGCCGGAGAAATTAGAGAAGGAACAGTTGGCAAATCATTCACATTTGCGACATTCAAAATAAACGATTGTGTTGCGGTTCCGTTTTTTCCATCGTCAACCTTTATTGTGATATTGTTGTTTCCAACGTTGCTGTTTGTCGGAAGCCAGATTATCACTCCGGATGTCGAGCCGATGCTCATTCCCGCAGGAGATGTTGTTAATGAATAAGTTAAGCTATCTGTTCCCGGAGAAATTAAGTTATCAGCATCGCTGACATTGATTTGATAAACATAAGGAATATCTTCCGTGGCGCTTGTTATTGCGGAACTTGTTATGTTTGGAGCGTCGTTGACATTTGTCACGCTTATGTTAAATCTGAAAGTTGTTGAATTGCTCATTCCGTCGCTGGCGGTTATGTTGCAGTAACTCTGTCCGAAGAAGTTTGCCGCCGGCTGATATGTCAGATTGCTTCCGCTTGCCGAGCAATTCAAATTGCTTGCATTTTCCGGAGAAACATAATAAACAAACGAGGAAGAAATTGAATCAACATCTGTAGTGTAATTGCTTAAATTCAAACTTCCGATTGTGTCCTCGAGAATTGCGGTGTTTGGAATATTTATTTGCGGAGCGTCATTCACCGGATTTACAATTATAAAAATTTGCCTGGAAACGCCGAATTCGTTGTCGTCGTCCATTGCGGTAAAATACAAACTCGCGTTTCCGAACCAATTCAAATTTGAACTGACATTTATAAATCCGTTGCTGTTTGATATTGTCAAATTTCCGGTGTTGTTTTGATTTATTATTCCGTAACTGATAATTATCCCGTCATCGTCAAAAAAATAATTGCTTAAATTCAGCGTGTTGTTCATTACATTGTAAGTATCTTCGTTGAATGTTATGTTTGGAATCAAGCTTGTTCTTGGAACATGATTTACAGGAGTCACGTTTATTGTTACAATGTTGCTGTACGTGACGTTAAAACTGTCGTTTGCAAAAAAAGCAACTTGAGTTATCCCGCTGTATCCCAACGAAGGGGCAAGGGTCACCATCCCGTTTGATATGCTGTATGTGCTGAAGTTTTGCAATGTCAAGGGTCCAAGAGTTAAATTATTTCTATCTTCCAAATCAGAATCGTTGAAATATGCGCTAAGATTAAATTGCTGCGTGTTTCCATTTTCAACAAATGTGAAATTTGCAATAGGTCCGTTGTCATTGATAAAATAAGGCGGTTTGTTTGCTATTGTAAATTGCTGCGAAGAAATGTTGAAGTTTCCGAGAGTGTCGTTTGCCGCCCATGAATAACTTATCAAATCGTGCGCGGTGTAATTGTTTTTGTCAATTGTAAAATAGAATTCATTTGAATTGTTGCTCAACGAGGTGTAATTTTTTCCGTTAACTTGAAGGATTATGCTTGTAATGTTTGAGGCGTCGGTTATTGTCGCGTTAATTTGCACATCTTGCGCCTCGTTCGGCGGATTTGGATTTATAAGAAGATTTGAAAATGCTGGAGGAGAGTTGTCGATGAAAATTGTAGCAACGAAGACAGAAGAATTTGTATTGTTTGCGAAATCGCTGAAAGAAGTATTTATGATATAAAATCCGTCGGGAACAAATAAGCTCGCATTACCATAACTTGATGAAAAATGCCCATCCCATATCGTGATTTTGCTGAAATTGTTAAAATTACTTTGTGCATTAAATCTGTCTACTTTGTCTCCGGTAGAATTGTAAATATAAGTCGTTCCCCAGTCCATTATCAACTCCGACGCGTTCATTATTATGTCTATTGAATCATAAATCCCGTCTTGGTTTGCGGGCGAGAAAATGAAATCTGTTCCGTTGAAAAACGCGCCGGTGATATTTGAGGAATTCAATGTTGGAGGGATGTTGTCCACTATGAAATTTCCAGATATTGAACTGTTCAAATTTCCAACATTGTCGTATGCGTAAATTCTAATGTCGTGTTGTCCTTCATTTAATTGTCTTGTGTCAAACGTCGTGTTTACAAAATATCCTGAAGATATAACAGAAGAGTAGTTTACATTCCCTGATAAATTTGAAACGCTGAAAATGACGTTTGAAACTCCGGATGTTGTGTCATTAACGCTGGTGTTTAAAACAACTGCCAAGACAGAACTTGACAAATTGCTCCCTTGTGTTGGAAAATTTAATGCGACGGAAGGAGCGATTGTATCAAGGGTTATTTTTCTTGTTTCGGTTGAATTTTTATTTCCGGTGACGTCAAAAACACTCGCATTGTAAAAGTAATCTCCGTCTGGAAGATTTGTCCAGTTTATGCTGTTGATTTCCGTCGCGTAAGAAGTTAAATTGGCCAACCCTGTTGAATTGTAAAGTGAAAAATTTATTCCTGCAAAATTTGTCTCGTTTATTGAGACATTGACATATATCCAGTTTTGCGAAATATTCGTATTGTTATTGCTTGTTCCCCCGGAATAAAATATTAGTGGATTTATGCTGTCTTTGAAGAAATTAACTTGTGAATAATTTTCATTTCCAGCAGCGTCTGTTACGTAAATTGTCCATATGTTGCTTCCTTCTATGGAACCAACATTTGTCGCATTCTGTCCGCAGGTTATTGTAGTGTTTGTAAATCCGTTGTCTAAAGAGTATTTGCACAAGACAGGATTTATCTCTACAAAAGTGTAGTTTAATCCGGAAACATTCGTGCTGTATGTTGTATTTTGCGGATAAATCAGCGAGACCTGCGGAATTATTGTATCAACTGTAAAACTTACCGAGGATGAATTCAAATTTCCTGCAGAATCATTGACGTAAATTATTACATTATGTATTCCCTCGCTCCACGTTATATTTGTGATATTTGCGCACACGCCCGCGCTTCCAAGAGAGAGATTTACCGAATAAGTGTCGTTGCTGTACCAGCAAGAGTAAAAAGCAAGATTGTCGCTTACAAAATAATTTATGTCAAGCCCCGCGTTTGAAGTATTTGTGTTGTTTGAAGGAGATGCAATGGATATATCTGGCGTGATTTCATCAAAAAACTCAACAAGTTGCCCGTTAATTTTTACATCATCAACGTAAGATTCATGTTCTGGAAACGCCGGAATCCATCCGTCAACTTCTATTTGGATTTTTAAAATATTTGCACCAGAATAATTTATTTTCCAGTCCGAAAGTGACTTGTGATTATTGTCAAACGTCAGGTCTCCGCACGGTCCAGGAGGTCCAGAATTCAACCAAGCATATGTTTCATTATTTAATATTCCTTTATTATCAAAAGTGTTTAGAACCCCTGTAGGATAAATTCTGTCATTGGGAATTATAGAACCGTCGCAAATTGTAGGGTCGACTTTCGCATACTCAAAGACGAGAACATCGTCGCTTATTCCATCGCTGTTCAAATCCAAAAAAATATCAGCGTGGGGCATATAGCCAAGAATAACATTTGTCTGCCATGACATATTCTCAAAATTATTTAATGAAATATTATTTGGATTATCAAAAGATATGTTTATTCTTGCTTCGTACCAATTTGATGAATTTACAAAGTCGGTTATGTTTGGAGCATATAACCTTACAGATTCAGAGCCGCTGAAAAACCAATTAGTTGAAATTTCAGAAATGCCAAGTCCTCTTGCGGATAATTCAGAATTCGTGGAAAAAGCAGACACGGAAAATATTAAATATGCAAAAAATCCAAAACAAGCCCATAATATAATTTCTCTCCTTTTCTTCAGCCCCATAATCTCCATATCTTGATTTCGTATTTAAGCATTGTTGTCCTTGAAAAATAGTTTTTATAGAATAGGATTAAATTTAAATATCTCGCCGGGATATTTATTGAATGTATAATCCGCTAATACCCTTCAGAGAAAGTGATAATCTCTCTTCCATCTTGATTAAAAAGGAATTTCGCAGGGATTTGGAATCAGCCGCAATAATTTGCTCCATTTCTGAAGAAAAAAGGGATGCCTGTGAAAGATTGTTGCTGAATCTTTTGATGCAAAAGTATTCGCGTTCCGAGGTTTCTCCTTTAGAAAAATATGCTTCCAAAGATTCAAGGCAAGAATTTGACGTAATACGCGAAGAAATAAGAAGAGTTGTTTACAATTAGTATCCTTCCCACAACACCAATTTTCCTTCCCCGTCTCTCAGAAACAATGTGTCTCCCGTTCTTGTCATGAATTTAATCCAAACAAAAGTTTTTTAAATAATGTATAATATATGTTTCTATATACCCCCCAGGATTGCACTGCAAACCTGGGTTTATCCTCTTGAATCTCAATTTTTTTAGTTAATTTTATTAAGACATTATTTTTATTCATTTTATGAATGACAAGGAGAGGGTTGCGATTTTTATTGACGGCAGCAATCATTATCATATTGTTAAAGATATGTTCAAAAATAAAGTCAGTCCCAATAATTTCAATTTTGACAAATTCATAAAATTTCTTGTCAACGGTCGAAACCTGATAAGAACTTATTATTATTCTGCTCCTCTGGACATTGGCTTTGACCGGGAAACTTATATGAAACAGCAAAAATTTTTTGATAGATTGCAGAGGGTGCAGAATTTCAAACTTGTCCTTTGTAGAATGCAAAAAGTAAAAATTGACGGCAAAACCGTTTATCAAGTCAAAGAAGATGACATTCATCTGGCAGTAGATATGGTCAAACTTGCCTATAATAATGCTTATGACACTGCCATTTTGGTTTCATCTGACGGAGATTTTGTGCCTGCGGTTCAAGCAGTAAAAGAAATTGGAAAAAACGTTGAAAATTTGGGATTTGAAACAAAATTTTCTTATTATCTAAAAAGAGAATGCGATAAATTTAGGAAATTGACAAAAAAAGAAGTAAAAACTTTCTTTTAATATCTTAGGAATCTCACTAATAACTTTCCCACAACACCAACTTTCCATTTTCATCCCTTAAAAACAATGTGTCTCCTGTTCGCGTCCAGACATAATCCTCGTTTTTCCAGAAAAGTTCTTTGTTTGTGTCTGTTTTATTTCCGACAATGACGCCGATTTCCGTGTTTGAATCAACTGTGAATTTTGGGAAAACAAATTTTTTCCTTCCCTCGTCCTTTAAATTCCACGAGGACAAATCGCATTGAAAATCGCATTTATTCGCGAGAATGATTTTTTGTTCTTTGATGTCAAGCGATTTCAACTCAATGCATTCCGCGCACTTGTCTTCGGATTTTTCGCACAAATTTATTTCGTTTTCGACGCATTCATCCCATGCGTTTTTGAGCGAATTGTAATGTTTGTCTTTTCCGGAAGGAAAATAATAATTTGCAAATCCGTTTTTCACAATTTCAATATTTACATTTTCAGAGCCGAGAAAAATATACGCGAGAGTTCTTCCGTATCTGTCTTTTTTGTCCTTTCCGAATTCAAGCGTTATTGTCTTGTTGAGGATTTTTCCCTCGAGAAACTCTTTCGCTTCTTTGTAATAAAATTCCTTTCTCTCGGGAGTGTTTATTCCCAAAAGCCGTATTGTTTCGTTTCCCGCGGCAATCGTGTCTCCGTCGATGATTCTGTCTACGCTCGCTTGAATTTTTGAGTCGGACAAAAAATTTTCAATCTTGCTGTCAAGAAAATTATAATTCAGCGCAAGCAGGGCAAAAATCAGGAAAGTCATCAGAAAAAATTCTTTCTTTTCTTCCATAAAAGAATGTAAACAGATAATTTTTTAAGGTTTTGTCTCCTGTGTTTTTCATGGATGAAAAATATATCGCCGATTTATCAAAGAAAATGTTTGACGACGAGGTGAGAATGGCGCTTGACACTTTAATCGAATCCGGTTTTAATCCGGATAAGATAGAAAATTATCTCCAAGGAAGGGTTGTCTCGATAAGAATTAATCCTTCAACGGGAAAGGGAAGATGGATGTCGGAATATAACAACGATTTCAGCAACAATTAATCTTCCAAGTCCTTCTTTCTTTGCTCCGCGACGAAAAACGCCCTGTTTGACGCGGTTTCCTTTACGTCTCCGTCTTTCTCGTAAATCGCCGTTGCTTCCGGAAGCGAGAACTTTCCCATGACTCCGACTTTGGAATAAATTATGTAAGAAAGGATTCTTTTCTCCCCCTTCTCCATATTCCCCAAATCCCACTCGATTCTCCTCGCGCTTTCGTTGATTCTTACGGGTCTTTCCCCGCCGAATTTCTCGTACAATTTCACAAGCGAAGGCAGTCGGTCGACGACGTTGACCCTTTCAATGTGATTTTTTGCCGCCGCGACGATTGAGACCTTCAATGCAAACTCTCCGCCCTTTGCGTTGACAAAAGAAACCCTTTTTCTAAGAACGAGATTCGTCCTCGCGTATTGTTTCGCCAATATTACTATCGCGATTATGAAGAGAATCACCATCAGCGGAAAAAGCCAGTTTGTTCTTGCCGAAACATTCAGCGCCTCTCCCGGTTTCAGCTCTTTTTTCCAGCTGTAATAAACAGACGCTCCCTGCCTGCTCACGGAATCCGGTTCCGGGTTGAACGTCGTGAAAAGCCGCGATATTATGTTTTTTCTCACGGTTGTTTCCGCGGTCGCCAAAATATTTCCCTCGTTTTTCTTTTCAATTGTCCTCGTATTTATGACAAATCCGTAGTCGTTTTCCGTCGCGGAAATTTTATTTCCTTCGACAAATTTTATCACTCCTTCCTCGCTTGCTTCAACTCCCTTGTAATTTATTTTCGCATTCAGGGTGTAAAAACCCGCCGTCAATTTTTGAAAATCGTCTTTCTTCAATTCTACTGCGAATTCTTTTTTTTCATAAGGATTCAAGGAGACCTCTTTGTTGACTTCGAAAAACGGCGAACTGAATTCAACTTTCGCGTCCTCGAATTTGAAATTTGCGCTGTTGCTTATATAAATGTTTATGGAACTTGTCTCGGGCGACACGTCTCCGGAACCGATTTCAAATGCATCCTTTAACTCCATTATTCTCACCGTCTCTCTTTCCAGTTGCTTGTCTCCGTTCGAACCCTGTATGAAATATTCAAAAGTGTAAAGTCCCTTGAAATCCATGTCCTCTCTCGGGTAAATCATCATCTCTACGTCTTTCGTTTCTCCCTGCGAAATTTGCACCGTCCCTTTTGGCGACATGCTGAATCCGAGAAGATTGTAAAACTGGAAGTTGTCTCCTCCGTCGAGATTTGTCACCTTCAAATCAAAAACAGCCGGCTCGTTTATCCCTTTTATGAGAACATCCCTCGCGTCGGTTCTTTCAACGTTCAAATTAGCCGCATAAACAAAATTCGTGAGAAAGACGAATGCAAATGCGAGAAATAATATTTTTTTGCGAAAATTATTTTTTGTCATCTTAAATCATGTAAGTGGTTTATTTTAAGTATTTCGGTCGCCTGATTAGAGTCCTCGCTTGCCTTCCAAATCCAAATACGCCTTTGCCTGACTTAAAAATTCGTCGCATTCCATCGCGATTTTTCCCTGGAACTCGTCAATTCTCGACGGAATTATCCATTTCTCGTAAATTTCCCTTAGAAATTTTCTGAATGCGGTCGTCTCAAATTTTCCCTTGTAATCCCTTGACAAAGTGCCAGCGATTTTCATTTCAACGCTGCCTTTGTTTGTCGAAACCTTGACGCCGTTTTGATTCAAATCAACTTTCGTCAGTCCGAGAATTCTGAAATCGATTTTTACTTCCATCCTGAAATAGTCGGTCATGTCTTTGTGCCCTTCCCATTTTATTTCAATTCCTTTTGAATCGCCCGCGAGTTTTTCAGAATATTTTTTTTCTATTATCAGAAGCCCTGTTTCCTCGGTAAGCCAGCTGTGGCAAAAATTGTAAAAATCCGAGAAATTGAAAAATCCGTTGTATGTCGTCTTGCTCGAGAATATCGTCTCTTTTTCCGCCATTTTAAAAACAGGAAAATTTTATTTAAATATCCTTCGGAAACACGGATTTCTATTTTTTAACGCGTGAAATTTTTGTTATGTTGTCTGATTTTCTTTGTGAAAAATATCACCATAATCTTTAAAAAAGCCGTCGGGAAACTAAATGTATGGCTGAAAAACCGATAGTTCTTATGCCCGAGGACGTTCAGAGAATGCTCGGAAAAGACGCGCAACGAAACAACATTTGGGCCGCAAAAATGGTGGCGGACATTGTAAAAACAACTCTGGGTCCTAAGGGAATGGATAAAATGCTCGTCTCTCCGACAAATGACATAATTGTGACAAACGACGGAGTCACGATTTTGAACGAAATGCAGATTGAGCATCCTGCCGCAAAAATGATGGTTGAAATTGCGAAGACGCAGGAATCCGAGGTCGGCGACGGAACGACAACCGCGGTTATGCTTGCGGGAAAGCTTCTTGAAAACGCCGAGAAGCTTCTTGAAAAAAAAATTCATCCGACCGTTATAACAAAAGGATATCGAATGGCTGCGGAGAAGTCCAAGCAAATTCTCGATGAAATAGCGTTGAGAATCACGCCGAATGACGACGATGTTTTGAAGCAGATTGCAATGACCGCCATGACGGGAAAGGGCGCCGAAGACGCGAAGGAAAAATTCGCGAATATAATCGTGAAGGCGGTGAAACAAATTTACGCCGGCGGGAAAATTGATTTGAACGACATAAAAATCGAGAAGTCAAAAGGCGACGGAATCGACGACAGCGAATTGATTTCGGGAATTGTCTTTGACAAGGAAAAGCTCTCCCACGATATGCCTTCTTTTGTAAAAGACGCGAAAATCGCGCTTCTTGATTTCCCCTTGGAAATAAAAAATCCGGAGATTACCACAAATATCTCTGTCTCAACGCCGGATCAATTGCGCGGATTTTTGATGCAGGAGGAAAAGGACATAAAAAATATGGTTGAATCGGTAAAATTGTCCGGAGCAAATGTCGTTTTATGTCAAAAAGGAATAGACGATTTCGCGCAATATCTTCTTTCAAAATCAAGGATTTATGCTTGCAGGAGAATTGCGAGAAGCGACATGGAAAAAATCTCAAAAGCCACGGGCGCTAAAATCGTGAGCAACATAAACGAGCTTACTTCTTCTGAATTGGGCGGGGCGGAAATGGTTGAAGAAGTCAGGCACGGAAACGATTCATTCACCTATGTAAGGGGATGCAACAATCCAAAAGCGCTCACAATATTGATTCACGGCGGAACAAGCCATGTCATCGACGAAATTGAAAGGGCGATAAAAGACGGACTCGGAGACGTAATTTGTTCTTTGAAATCCGGTCTCGTCGTTCCGGGAGGCGGCGCTGTTGAAATTGAATTGGCAAGAAAAATAAGGGAATTCTCCCACGGATTGAGCGGAAGAGAGCAACTCGCAGTGGAGGAATTTGCCTCTGCATTGGAATTCATACCGACGACTCTTGCGGAAAACGCCGGATTGGATCCGATAGAAGTTCTTACCGAGTTGAAATCAAAGCACGACTCCGGCGAGAGAAACGCGGGAATAAATCTTTTCACAAACAAGGTTGAAAATGTCGTTCAATCCAGGATTATAGAACCGCTGAAAATAAAAACTCAGGCGATAAGTTCCGCGACAGACGTTGCTGTGATGATTCTGAGAATTGACGACGTCATCGCCTCGTCGGGAAAATCTTCCGGCATGCCGAAGATGCCTCGCGGAATGGATGAATATTAAAATCCGCCGCCACAAAAATCCCCCACCAACCCCGGAAAACCGATGATATCTCTCCAGAAATTATACATCATCATTCTAATATCGTCGCGGTAAAGTTTTTTCGGATTAAACTTTTTTGAATTGGCGAAGAACCTTATCGAAGATTGGTTCTGAGCATTAAATTGCGAGCGATAGCGAGTGTAAATATGGGTTTATCTAAACAAAAATCCTCTGAAATATTCAATAATTTGAAATAGATGGGAAATCATTTTTTTGCAAATTTTATATAATCGTTAACCAACCTGACTAATTCAGGAATTCTCCCAACATCCAGCCCATCTTTTTTTGCATATAAATGCACCTCATCTGTTTTCCCTTTAAACACATCAATAGAATATTTTACCCCCTCAAATTCTCCGCTTATTCCTATTTTTGGTTGAAGGAATGTACGTCTTTTGATAGAACTTATCGGTATTTGATATTTTCTTAGCAATCTTTCTAATTCGTTACTCGCCGCACTTTTGGTAAAAGATGGTACTTTTATCATTAAATCTACTATGCTTCCGGCATATTGATGAAAACTAAAATCTTTTACAGAACCTAATTCCGTTAATTCTTTTTCCACTTCATAATTCATTTTATCCTCCTAATTAAATCCGAACAGCGCCTTCAAGAAATTGACTATTGCGCCGAGCATTCTTGCAAAAATATTTCCGCTTATGTTGCTTGTCAAATCGACAACAGGGGAAACCGTTGTCGGAGTTCCTCTTGTCTGTTGCAGGTATTTCTGATCGTCGGGGTCTTGATAAACAATTTTTGCCGCATCTTTGTCGCTGTCTATGAAAAATGTAACGCTTTTGCTTCCGACGTTTCCGAAGCTGTCTCTTGCGTAAACCGTCCATGTGTTGAATCCGTTTCTTGAATCAAGTCCTGTGAATATTCCCGAGCACGTTACGGCTGTTGAATTCGTCAAACCGCCGTCGAGAGAATACCAACAGCTCTGAATATTTGAATCCGTCGCAGTGTATCTTATCTCGTCAACATCGTCGTCGCTGTTATAATCGCCGCTTGCTGTCGGGAAAATTATTGTCACAATCGGGGCCGCGTTATCGACGGAAATATTCTTTACAAGCGCAACGCTTGCTGTTCCGACGTTTCCCGCAGCGTCGGTATCTCTAACGTATAACGTAAACGTGTTTCCGTTTGTTATCGCTGAAAATCCCGCGAGCGCGCTTATTGGTGTGACTCCGCTTGTGCAGTTTGTCCATGTTGCATTATCAACAGAGCATTGCGCGTTTGTCAATTCGCTGTCCGTGAATGTGATTGCCTCGTCGCCGTTTACAGTTGCTCCTACTGTTGGAGAAGTAATTGAAACATTTGGAGCGATTGAATCAACAATAAATACAACGCTGTCCGTGGCTTCGTTTCCCGCCGTGTCGCTTGCATAAACCGTCCATGTGTTGCTTCCCTGCGTTGAAACCAGTCCTGCAAACGCTCCGGAGCAAGAAGTTTCTGTTGAATTCGTCAAACCGCCGTCGAGAGAATACCAACACTGATATAAATTTCCCTCTGCGTCATTTGCATTGTAATTCAAAACCGTTTGAATTGAATTGTAAATTGTTCCGTTTGCAGGAGAAGTTATTGCAATTGTCGGAGCATTTGTATCTCCCGCGCTTGCGTCGACAACGAGCAAATTATATGTCTGTGCTGTTGAGTCCATTCCGTCGGAAACGCCTGCTGTTAATGAAAATGACTGATTTGAAGTTACCAAAGGGGCTGTTCCGAAAATCAAGCCGGTTGAGTCAATTGAAAGCCATGAAGGGTTTCCTGTTAAAGAATATGTCAAGACATCTCCGAAGTCGGCAACATCGCTGTCGTCCGCAACAACCTGATATGAATAATATTGTCCCTCGTTAACGCTTAAAATCGGAGAGGAAGTTATCAGAGGAATGTCATTTGAGACAACTGTCAATAAAAGGTCAAGTGTTCCGCTTGAATCTGGATTTCCCGAGGCAGTGAGTCGTATTTTATAGCTTCCCGGGTTTGCATATTCTGTTTTTCCAAGAACATAGTCCCCTTCGCTGCCAAGTCCAAACTCATTTGTCGTGTCTGTGTTCACATTCACGTTAGCAATATTTTTGACCAATGAATTATTAGCATATAACAAATTGACAGACGCGGTCAATCCTGTTCCCGCAGCAAGGGCATAAACATTGAATGCAACGCTTTGCGTATCTTTTATCGTCATTGAACTTGCCGCAGAATTATCATAATTTATCGTCATAACAATATTTCCTGTGCTATATGTCAATGCGTAAATAATCGGAGTCAGAAATAAAAGAAACAATGCCAATGCTGTTATTTTGTTTGTTTTTGACATTTAAAATCTCCAACCCAACTGGGCTTTGCCTTCAATATCTTTTCCATTTATTGTATGAACAGAACCACCGACAGTTAAATGATTTGCAATTTCCAATTCAAGTCCGACCCCCAGTGCGGGAACCAAACTTTTCCTGTCTTTTTTTGACGTGTTTGTTGCATAAAACGGACCGGATGTGACGTTTCCATTTGCGTCTGTTAAACTGACTTTGGAATCTTTGGCAGTGTATGTTCTCTCTCTGTCTTCAACAGCTCCAAGGTCTGCAAAGACGCCGAAATCTCTTCCATATCTCAATCTCAGTCCTGCTTCGCTGTCGCTGTATTTGTCTATGGCTTTTAATGTTTCTGAATCAATTCTTCTTCTATGAATTCCCGTCGCTATAAGGTCGGACTGATCCAAAGTTGTTCTTGATTCAGGGTCTTTTTCCAAGACAATGTTTTCTTTGTAAGTTCTAATAAAAGGCCCAAAAGACCATTTTCCGGAATTAAACATTAAACTTAAAGAAGCAGACGGAACTTTTCCCGACTCAACTGCAAAATGTATGTTATATGAATCATCTCTTGAACTTCTTGTTTCTTGCATTCCAATCGCATAATCATATATGCTTTTTTCATCATCTTTTTTTTGTTCCGCAATAGCTTTCAATCGTTCTGCTTCCTTTTTATCCGCCGCAATTTTGTCTGCTTCAGCTTTCTCTTCCGCTTCCTTCTTTGCCAAATCCTCTGCATCTGCTTTTCTTTTTTCTTCCGCTTTCTTATCTTCCTCGAATTTTTTATCTGCGAGATCAAGCATTTTATTTTGTCTATCTCGTTCTTCCTTATCAGCGATAGCTTTCTGTTCTGCGGCTGATTTTCCTGTTGAAGAAGGCGCTGCAGGCGCAGGCGCGACGACAACTTGCGGCTTAGGAGGAATTGGAGGAGATGCTGCCTTTGCAGGTTGCGCGCTTTTTACTTCTTGATTATATTGTTCTTGAGGCCATGTTTGTCTGTTTGATTCTTTTACATCTCCATTTCTATCCAGATATGTCCAAACCCTTTCCTTGCCGTTAAAATTGCATTGCAAAGTGTATTCTGTCTCAACCTCGTTCATATTCTTTGTCACAAACGATTCGCCGCATTCCTGTCCGTAAGAAATTCTCGGATTTACTGCAGGAATTATATTTGCAATATTTGCAGCGACAATTAACGGAAGAATTCTTCTTGTTATTCTTTCAAGGGTTCTTTTCATTAAATTTACCCATAAAAGATATTTATAAACTTTTCTATTTTGTCGCCATTTTGTAGTTACTATACAATATCTAATTTTTATAGTGATGAAAAGATTACGAGAATAAAGAGAAATGCGCGAGCCGAGAGTCGAACTCGGGTTACTTCGTCTTTGCTTTGCTCTGAGAGACAATTGTAGTTTCTTTGAGCGCCGAATCTTTCTTTTCTAAAGAAAGTTGGGCATTGGCAACGAAATGTTCTGCCGCTTAACTACTCGCGCTTGATATTAGAACAAAAATAGAACTTTAAAAATATAATCAAAATCACTTGAAACAAATGTCGCATTCTTTTGGAACGCTTTTGTCGTGGCTCATGTGTATCGAGCAAATCGCCTTTGACTTTCTCAATGAGACCGAGAGATTGTAAATGTTTTTCATCACGTCGTCGTTTCCCTTTGCAATTTCGCCGGCGGTTTTTCTTATTTTCTCGACTTCGCTTTTTGAGAATTTTATTTCGTTTCCCCTCTTGAAGCTGAGATACTGCGAAATAGCCGCGTTTGTTATCCCGAACATTTCCGCGACTTTTTTCTGGCTCAATCCGCGCTCGCTTATCAGAATTTTCGCCAACTCTCTCCTTAACGCGGGAATAAGATACCAAACCTCTATTTCCTGCGGCATGACTTTTCCCATGAATCCTTAACAATAGTGAAGTATTTAAATTTTAATCCCGACCTCCCGCCAGAAAAAATTGCTTCGCTTCGTTAAGATATTTTATGGTTCCAAAATCGTCTACGACAGATTTCTCCGCTAAAGGAAAAAGATTAATGCAAAAAACTTTGAAGATGCGATTAATTTAAATTGATACATTAAAATTATTGAGTGAAATATCCTGTCGGAGACTGATATGAAACGGCATTAATATTGCGAGCGGCAGCGAGCGTATTCTTTTTTGAAATATCTGATCAATGGCTTCATCAACATATTTAAAAATCTTTCAGATGACTTAATTATAGCCCCTCGTAGCTCAGCGGTAGAGCGTCTGGCTGTAGTTTTCAACTAGCGCGGACATTCCGATGGAAATTGGATGAAGCGTGAAAAGCCAGAAGCG
The DNA here is from genome assembly GCA_016204145.1 of Candidatus Pacearchaeota archaeon. Taxonomy (GTDB): domain Archaea; phylum Nanobdellota; class Nanobdellia; order Pacearchaeales; family GW2011-AR1; genus JACQLK01. The sequence continues at coordinate 18,044 of JACQLK010000012.1, forward strand.
GTGCCCGGAAGATCCCAAGTTCGACTCTTGGCGGGGGGATTTATATTCGAAAGATTTAAATATGAAAAGAATGCCGTTTCAAAATGGAAAAGAATAAAATTTTGTTTGAGCCCGGTAAAAATGCTGATCCGTTTGGTGATTTAGCACAAGAATACATAATCAATTCGGAGAGTTTATTTGGAGATTTAAAAAAACCGAAAAAGCGTCTTAAAAACTCAGAATTGGATACCTTGCCTGAATATCGTTCTAATTTTGAAGATTTATCTGGATTTTCAAAAGAATCAATAAAAATTTTTGAAGAATCAAAACTAAAGTTAATAAAAAACTATGATGTGTATGAAAATAAAATTAAATATTTTGAGAAAACTAAAAATAATGAATCTATTATAATCTCTAATTATTATAAGAACTTGTATAAAATAATTAATTTGAAACAAAATTATTATTCTAATAATCCTAATCTATTAGGTATTGGAATTAATATTAAAGATTCTGCAAGAATTACTGCGAAAAACATCGGGCAATTTGTTTTGCCCCTTGTTCAATACATTCACAAAGTTAAGCTGGATTATATTGTTGCAAATGACAGGGGAGCGAGGTTAATCGGGCTCGCAGTCTCGCAGCTTTATCACAGATTGCACGGAAGATTGCCGACGGTGGACGGAACATTGAGATTTAGAAGGTTTAGCCATTCAAATTCAATAAAAGATACGGTAGAACACGCAAGACCTTTGGTTGATGAAATGCTAAAAGCAAAAGAAAAACCCGTTGTTTTATTTTTGGACGATTGGGTTTCTTCTGGAGCAACAAAAGAAATTGCGCAAAGCGTTTTTCAATCTCTCAGCAATGGGAAAATTGATATGAGATTCGGCGTCTTTGCTGGAGAGAACAGCAAATTTGGATTTTTTGGGAAAAGTGGTGTTGATATCGCTGGAAATGGTTCGTCAAGTGTGGATTGGCACGACAGACCTGATCTAATTGGCGTTGACTATGCGGGAACAAATGTTTCGGCAGTTAGAAGCAAAGAAAGTTTGTCATACAGAAGGAGAATGACTTCAGGAATAGAATCTTTAGTTGAAGGAATAAAAGAAGGCGAATCAAGGAAAAATGCTGGAATTATGGGAATGTTGACAAAATTCAACCGAGCCGCTCAGGAAGCAAGGTTATCAATCTTCACCCCCATTAAACAAATTTCCTCCTAAAAGATTGTTTTAATTCTTCATCAAAATCTTCGGCTTTTTCTCCGAAAGAATATCCTCTTTAATCAAGCTCCAATCCGCCCGAATCAACGTTCTGACAAAAGGATTTTCAACGTTCAATTTGTAATAATCCGATTTTCCGACTTTTCTTGTTTTAATCAAAATCCCGGATTTGACAAACCTTTCAAAAAAAAGTTTTATTGAATTATAGCTGACATTGCTTTCCTTGGCTATTTCCGTCATGGGAAAATCAAAAATATAATTTTCTATGAGGAAGTCCAAGACCCTAAGCTGGGGAGTGTCTCCGAAATGTTCCAAAAATAACGTCTTGTTTTCTTTTGCTTTCATTATTTCCATCCATCAAATATATATTGTAAATTGTATAAAAATATATACTTTATAAATCTTTCTTTGCAATAATAAAAGTTTCAGTTATAGCAACATTTATAAATTTATTTTTTTTGTATGATTATGCCGACAGACCGAGATAAAGCGTTTTTAATGTTCAAACTGGCAAAAAGCAAGGGCGGATGCTGGGGCGCAAAATACGACCGATTGGAACATCTTAAAAAATTTCAGGATTTGGACAGGATTGTAAAAGAGATGGGAAACGCGGGTTGGATAATAATACGCAAGAAGCCGAGTTATACGGGAATTTCTTTAAACCCGCATTATAAAAAAGAGATTGTGGAATTCATTGAAACGCATCTGCCGGAAATGAAAGGAATTTTAAAATAAAATTTAGAGAAAGAATTTATATTAAAAGAAATTTCAAATAAATAAAATGAAAAAACAAAAATCCTGCCCGTCATCCCCGATTGAAATCCCCCAGTTAAGAAAAATTATTTTTACGGACAAAAAAAAGTTTCCGTGGCGAAAAAATAGGAACGGATACTTTCTCATAAAAATTCAGGAAAAAAAAATTCATTGCGGTTTCGTAAATTGGAAAAACAAAATGATTTTTGAATTCGTCGGAAAAAATCCGGACAAAATGATAAAAGAAATTGCGAAAAGAAAACTCTGCGACTTGGAGCATATGGGTTACATAGCGTCCGAATTGACTGTTGCGGAAAATTTTTTAAAGGGCGATAAAAAATACATCCAAAGATAGGTTTATAAATTTTTTCCCGTCGGTAAATCGCGAAACAATCCGCAGAAGCATTTATAAACAATTATCTTCACAAAAAATAATCAAAAGAGGGCTAAAATGAATTTTGACGAAGAAGAAGACACCCTTGATGAGGAATTGGACGAGATGTTGGAAGACGAAGAACTTTAACTTTGTTTCACACTCAGCATAATCTCGTTGTTTTTTCTGTCAAGTTCTTCAAAACTTGAATTTATGATTATTCTTAATTCGCTCACGCTGATTTTCGGCACGTAAATGTTTCCGAAGGTTATAGAATATCCGTAGCCGATTTTCAGCGGCTTTATATCCGATTCCTTGACTTTTTCGCCGTCCGCGTAAATCTCCAATTTTCCGGCGTTTGAATCCTCAAGTCCGTTGTTTCTTATTGTCAAATTGACGTCAAGATATCTCCCTTTCAGAGAAGCCGAGGCGTTTTCAAAAGACAAATCCGGATTTCGCTTCACGGAATAAACTTTATTTATCGAGTCGGGAATGTCGTCCCCGATTATCTGATTGCATCTGCTTATGTTGTGCATTATGTTCTTTGGGTTTTCAGAATGGTCAAATCCCAATGCATGCAGGAGTTCGTGAATTGCGATGTTCGGCCTCTCGCAGTCGGAATCGCGCAGAAGAAGTATCGCTCCGTGCGAAATCACGTTGAAATTTTCAGTTCGCGTTATGTTCACCGGTCCGCCCTCTCCGGCGACGAAAAAATTTTCTTCAACTTTTATTTTTTCCTCGCAGTGCACCGAGATTTCCTCGCCTTCAGGAACCGGATAAAATCTCAAAATCGTCATGCTTTGCAGAATTTCAAACGCGTCTTCCATGTCTTTCTTTTTCTGCAGCGGACAATCGCTTATTTTGTAGGAAATTTCAGAAGAGGGATATCTCATGTTTTTGTAAAATTGCATCTCTCCGTTTCCGACGCTGAAATTGTAATTTCCCTTGAACTCCGGATTCGCGGCGAACTCTATTCCCTCTGAAGGAACAAACCAATAGACGAATATAGATGAAACCGCAAAAAGGAAAAACGCAAAACCCAATAAAATTTTCCACCCCATTGATAAAAATAATTTCCTTGTTATATAAATTTGTTCCCCGCCAACCCGCTCCGGGAAAACTAATTTTAATATCTAAAAAAATTTGCTTTGCTCATTTTATGAGCGAAGATTTTGACGGCTCCGCGCCGATTTTTTGAATTTGACAAGAGGCGCTCCGCTAAAAGGGAAAAATTATTGTGAAATTTTATCGTGCCATTTATTATATCGTCGCGGTAGTTTTTATCGCATTAAAATTTTTCTCAGCGAAAATTCTGGCGGAGCCGAG